>CALXZS010000105.1 GCA_944393305.1 uncultured Clostridia bacterium
ACAATTCATAGTTTAAATAATTTACTTAAATTTTAATATACATTCTTTCGCATATAAAAATAAAAGGCAGGAGGAAAAATGGAACTTTTTGATTCACACGCACATTATGATGATTCTCATTTTGATAATGAAAGAGATACACTTATAGAAAAAATGTATAAAGAAGGTGTGACTACAATTGTCAGTGCAGGATATAGTTTAGAAGGTACAAAAAGAAACATAGAACTTTCAAAAAAATATTCGTTTATTTATACAACAGCAGGAATTTCTCCAAATGACTTAAAAGAAAGTTGGAAAAATGACATTGAAGAAATAGAAAAAATAATTAATGATAATTTGCAATCAGGAAAGATTTTAGCGGTAGGAGAGATAGGATTTGACTATCATTATGATATAGACAAAAAAATCCAATATGAGGCATTCTCGAAGCAAATAGACATTGCTAATAAATATGACTTACCAATTGTTATACATACAAGAGATGCAGTAATGGATACTTTAAAAATGTTAAAAGAAAAAGAAGTGAAAAATAGAGGAATTTTTCATTGTTGTCCTTTAAATAGAGAATTGGTTAAAGAAACACTAAAATTAGGATATTATATATCAATGGCTGGACCAATTACATTTAAAAATTCAAAAAATGCTAATGAAATTATAGAAATGGTGCCTATTGAAAAAATATTAATAGAAACAGATAGTCCTTACTTGGCGCCAGAACCAGTTAGAGGAACAACAAATAACTCAATAAATTTAAAATATATTGTGAAAAAAATAGCTTCAGTTAAAAATATGACTGAAGAAGAAATTGCAAGAATAACATATGAAAATGCAGAAAGGATATTTAGAATAAAGCATAATGATTAACAATTATTATATAAGAAATTCAACAATAACTATTTGATATTTCATGCGAGTGAAAGCCTGAAATAAGCTGTGCGCCAAGCCATTGTGCAGTGAAATAGGAAATAATTATTATATTAAGAAATTCACCAATAACTATTTGATATTTCAAGCGAGCGAAGGCTTGGAGTGAGCTGTGCGCCACGTCCTCGTGGCGTGAAATAAGAAAATAGTTATTGGTGAATTTTATTATTAATTATTTCCAAAATCTACTTTTACAGCTTTTTTAGCTTCTTCATTATCTACATTGAATAAAGCAGATGCTTTAAATCCAAACATACTTGCAACTAAATTAGATGGGAAAGTTTCTAATTTAGTATTATATATTGTAACTGTATCATTATAAAATTGTCTAGAGTAAGCAATTTTATCCTCTGTTTCAGAAAGTTCTGCTTGTAATGAGTTAAAAGACTGATTTGCCTTCAAATCAGGATAATTTTCAGCTACTGCCATGATTGTTTTTAAAGTATCAGAAAGAGCATTGTCTAAATTAACTTTTTCTTCAACTGTTGTAGCTTTTGCCCAAGAAGAACGTAAATCTGTTACTTTTGTAAGTGTATTTTCTTCATGTTTCATATATCCTTTTACTGTTTCTACTAAATTTGGAATTAAATCAAATCTTCTTTGTAGTTGAACATCAATTTGACTCCATGCATTTTGAACACGTTGTCTTAATGTAACTAATTTATTGTAAATTACAACAAGTATGATAGCAATTATGATAACAATTGCTAAAATAATCCAGCCCATAATATCCTCCTTTTTCATATAATATATTATTAATATATCACAATATGAAAAAATTAACAAGTAAAAATTAAAAAATATATAAGAGGCTTGTTTTAGGGAAATGAAACAAAAATATTATGTTACGCAATTTCCAAAGCCCTAAAGCCGTAAGGATAGATGAAAACTATACCTAATTTGACATATTAAAGAAAAGATGTTATAATAATACTTGTGTTACTTAAAGGAGGTTTTATGAGGAAACGAGTAAGTAAACAAAATAAGCATGAGAAAGCAACTATCTCGCTCAAAAAAATTTTTATCATAACAGTAATATTTTTGATTTTAGCTGGTATGATGAGCGTTATGGCTACAAATCAAAAGCTTACATCTGTTAAAATATTACTTTCAAGTGGATACGAAATGAATGTTATGACAACAAATACAAAAGTATCAGATATTTTAGCAGAAAATCACATTGTTGTATTAGATGATGAAACAGTCACACCTAATATTAATGATGAATTATCAGATAATAGAACAATTACAATAACAAAAGGTGCAAAAGAAGCAAATGATGATTCTTACATGACAGCTGAAGAAATTTTAGCTAGTTATACACAAATTGTTGAAAAAGTTGTAACTGAAGAAGTTGAAATACCTTTCGAAACAATTACAAAAGATGTTTCAAATGGAAGTTATGCAACTCAAAATAGAGTAGTTCAAACTGGAGAAAATGGACTAAAAAGAGTAACATATAGAATAAGATACCAATCAGGAGCAGAAATAGAAAAAACAGAAATATCATCAGAAATAGTAAAAGAACCTGTTGATAAAATAGTAGAAGTTAGAACAAAACAAGTAACATCAAGAGGTGGAATAGTAAAAGGTTCTGTTGCTGAATACCAAGCATATGCAGAAAAAAGATGTTTTGATTATGGTTGGTCTGATGCAGATTTCCAAGCTTTGGTAAAACTTTGGAATAAAGAAAGTGGTTGGAATCCAGCAGCACACAACTCAAGTTCTGGCGCATATGGAATACCACAAGCATTACCAGCAAGTAAGATGGCAACAGCAGGAACAGATTATTTAACAAACTATAAAACTCAAATTGAATGGGGTTTAAGTTATATTAAATCAAGATATGGAACTCCATCTGCTGCATGGAATCAATCTTGTAGTAGAGGATGGTATTAATAATAAAACCAATAGTATGAGTAGAAAACTTTGCTATTGGTTTTTTTACATTACTTTACAGAATGAAAGTAAGATGTTATAATGGCAAAGAGGTAGAAAAGAATGAAATTAATATCATGGAACGTAAATGGACTAAGAGCAGTTCTTACAAAAGGATTTAAAGAATTTTATAATAATATTGATACAGATATATTGTGTATTCAAGAAACAAAAATGCAAAAAGAACAGATTACAGAAGAAATAAATGAAATATTTAAAGATAGATATGTTTATTGGAATAGTGCAGTAAAAAAGGGATATTCAGGAACTCTTGTTGTATCAAAGAAAAAACCACTAAATGTTACATATGGAATTGGCAAAGATGAACATGATAATGAAGGAAGAGTTATAACATTAGAATTTGAAGAATATTACTTAGTAAATTGTTATACTCCAAATTCAAAAAGAGAGTTAGAAAGACTAGAATATAGAATGGTTTGGGAAGATGAGATAAGAGAATATCTGAAAAACTTAAAAAAGAAAAAAGGTGTAATATATTGTGGAGACTTAAATGTTGCACATGAAGAAATAGATTTAAAAAATCCGTCTACAAATCATCATAGTGCAGGTTTTACAGATGAAGAAAGAAATAAAATGACAAGCCTTTTAAACTCTGGTTTTATTGATACATTTAGATATAAATATCCAGATAAAATAATGTATTCTTGGTGGTCATATATGTTTCATGCAAGAGAAAAAAATGTTGGCTGGAGAATAGATTATTTTATAGTATCTGAAACTTTAAAAGATAAAATAGAAGATGCAAAAATACTTAATGAAATAATGGGCAGTGATCATTGCCCAGTTGAATTAGATTTAAAAGATTAATGGAAGAGGTAATTATTTTTAGTTTTAAAAGATCCATTTATTGAAATAAAGGTTATAGGTTAGCCAAAACCTAAATATTTATATAAGGATGTTTGTGATGAAAAAAGAAAAGGTATTAGGAACAAAAAGATGGTTTTATTGGGTATCAATTGGTGTTGTATTAATAATAATATATAAACTATTAGATAATTTTTCTGGAATAGGTGACTGGTTTTCAAACTTCTTAGGAGTATTAGCACCATTTTTAGAAGGAATTTTAATAGCATATATCTTATTTATACCATGTAAAAAATTAGAAAATTTAATATCTAAGTCAAAAATGAAATTTTTTAAGAAACATGCAAGAGGTACAAGTATTACTTTGACTTATATAATTGTATTATTACTAATAGTTTTATTTATGACTGTAATAATACCAATTTTAGCTGAAAGTATAGCAGATTTAATTAGTAATGTGCAAAGTTATTATAATGCTGTTGTATCTGATAGTCCAGATTTAACAATAACTCCATTTATTCAGGAAAATATATTAAAACCAGTTGTTGATTGGATACAAAATATAGATTTTGAAAATTTACTTACATTTGATATGATAAAAGAATATCTTTCATCTGCAATGGGCTTTATAAGAGGAATAGTTAATCTGTTCATAGCAGTTATATGTTCAGTATACATTTTAGCTCAAAGAAATAGAATAATAAACTTTTTAAATAGATTTGCTAGAGCTGTTTTAACCGAAAAAGGATATAAAAGATATGATAAATATTTTACAAGTGGAAATGGTATATTTTTTAGATATTTATCTAGTCAAATGTTAGATGGAATAATAATTGCAATATTAACAAGTATTGCAATGAGCATAATGGGAGTAAAATACTCAGTTTTATTAGGAACATTAATTGGTATTTCAAACCTTATTCCATACTTTGGAGCAATATTTGGTGTTGGAATATCTATAATAATCACTTTACTTACAGGAGGATGGGAACAGGCATTAATAATGGCTATTGTAGTAATAGTGTTACAACAAATAGATGCAAATTTAATAAATCCAAGAATAACAAGTTCATCATTAAAAGTAAGTCCATTACTTATAATGTTTGCAGTAACCGTTGGTGGTGCATATGGTGGAGTATTAGGAATGTTTTTAGCAGCACCAGTATTTAC
>CALXZS010000106.1 GCA_944393305.1 uncultured Clostridia bacterium
AAACGCACTTCGCTGGAATCCTTCCAGCTTGTTTGAACGCTTACGCGGAACTTCAAAATCTTTAACATACAATTTCTAGTAATTAATATGGATGTAAATTGTAACAAAAGAATTACAAAGAAAAAGGAGGAAATATTATGAGTGAAGAAAAGAAAGATTACAGTTCAACATTAAATTTACCTAAAACAGATTTTCCTATGAGAGGTAATTTGCCAGCAAAAGAGCCAGGAATATTAGAGTCTGTTTTTGAAAATGGTTTATATGAAAAAATATTAAAGAAAAATGAAGGTCATGAGCATTTTGTTTTACATGATGGACCTCCATATGCTAATGGAGAAATACATGCAGGACATGCTTTAAATAAAATATTGAAAGATACAATAGTAAGATATAAATCAATGAAAGGGTATTATGCTCCATATGTACCAGGATATGATACACATGGAATGCCAACAGAGAAAAAAGCTATTGAAAAGCTTGGTTTGGATAGAAGCAAAATACCGGTTACAAAGTTTAGAGACACATGTAAAGAATTTACTGAAAAATATAAAGATGTTCAAACAGAAGGATTTAAACGTTTAGGTGTACTTGGAGATTGGGAACATCCATATATAACATATGATCCAAAAATGGAAGCTAGACAAATTGGTGTATTTGGAGATATGTATAAAAAAGGATATATATATAAAGGACTAAAACCTGTATATTGGTGTACAGATTGTGAAACAGCATTAGCAGAAGCTGAAATAGAATACAAAGATGTAGAATCGACTTCATTATATGTAAAATTCCCAGTAGTAGAAGGAAAAGGTGTATTAGATGATGAAAATACGTATATCGTAATTTGGACAACAACACCATGGACATTACCTGGAAATATGGCAATTACAGTTGGACCAGATTTTGAATATAGCTTAGTAAAAACAGATAAAGGGAATCTTGTTATAGCAAGTGAATTATTAGAAAAAGTAATGAAATTATCCGAAATAGAGGATTACAAAGTTATAAAAACTTTCAAAGGAGAAGAACTAAAAGGAGTATTATGTAGACATCCATTCTTAGAAAGAAATTCAGTAGTAGTACTTGGCGGCGAAGATGGAGTAAATGTAACATTAGAAGAAGGTACAGGTGCTGTTCATACTGCTCCTGGATATGGTAAAGAAGACTACTTGCAAAGTTTAAAAGATGGGCTAGAAATAAAAGTAGCTGTAAATGACAAAGGTGTTCAAACTGAAGAAGCAGGACCATTTGCAGGAATGTATTATGCAAAATCTAATAAAGAAATAACAAAATGGCTAGAAGAAAATGGATATTTATTAAAATCAGTAAAAATAACACACTCATATCCACATTGCTGGAGATGTAAAAATCCAATAATATTTAGAGCAACTCCTCAATGGTTTGCTTCAATAGATGGATTTAGAAATGATGTTCTAGAAGCAATAAAAACAGTAAAATGGCATCCAACATGGGGTGAAGAAAGAATGTCTGAAATGATAAAAGGAAGAAATGACTGGTGTATTTCAAGACAGCGTACATGGGGAGTGCCACTTCCAATATTCTATTGTGAAGAATGTGATGAACCATATGTAACAGAAGAATCAATCAAGAAAATTCAAGATATATTTGGAAAAGAAGGAACAAACGCATGGTGGGCAAAAGAAACAGAAGAACTTATGCCGGAAAATGCAAAATGTCCAAAATGTGGATGTACACATTTTAAAAAAGAAACAGATATAATGGATGTATGGTTTGATTCTGGTTCTACTCATCAAAGTGTTTTAGTAGAAAGAGGACTAGATTATCCAGCAGACCTTTACCTAGAAGGAAATGACCAATATAGAGGATGGTTCCAATCATCACTTCTTACATCTGTTGCATTAAATGGTATAGCACCATATAAAGAAATTGTAAGTTGTGGTTTTGTTGTTGATGGTCAAGGTAGAAAAATGTCAAAGAGTCTAGGAAATGGTGTATCTCCAATAGATGTTTGCAATAAATATGGTGCAGATATATTAAGACTTTGGGTACTATCAGCAGACTATTCAATGGATGTAAATTTATCAGATGATATATTAAAAGGTATTTCAGATGTTTATAGAAAAATAAGAAATACAGCTAGATATATTTTAGGAAATACACAAGACTTTGATCCAGAAAATCCAGTACCATATGAGGATTTAATGGAAATAGACAAATGGGCTTTAACAAGACTAAATAAACTTATTCGTGATTGCACAAGGGACTATGATGAATATGACTTTGGAAATTGTTATCATGATATAAATCAATTTTGCGTTGTAGATATGAGTAGTTTTTATTTAGATATAATAAAAGATAGATTATATACTTCAAAAGCTGATTCAAAGGAAAGAAAAGCAGCACAAACAACAATGTATTATATTCTAAATAGCTTGGTAAAAATATTAACACCAATGACATCATTTACAGCAGAAGAGATATGGCAGGCAATGAAACATACTAAAGCAGAAAATGTAGAAAGTCCAATGCTTGCAGATTATCCAACACCTAATGAAAAATGGGATAATGAAGAATTAGCTAAAAAATGGGAAGAAATAATAAAAATAAAAAATCTAGTAGCAAAAGAACTAGAACTTGCAAGAGCAAATAAAACAATAGGAAATTCATTAGATGCAAAAGTAACAATTTTTGCAGATGAAAAAGAATTTAATTTCTTGAAAGAAAATGAAGAATTGCTAAAATTAGTATTAATAGTTTCAGGGCTAAAAATAGAAGAAAATAAAAGAAAAAGAGAAGATAGTCTTGGAATTAAAGTAGAACATGCTGATGGTGAAAAATGCGAAAGATGTTGGATGTATGATGAACATACAGAAAATGGACTTTGTCCAAGATGTAGAGAAGTGCTAAAATAAAAAAGTAATTTTCAAATTAATAAAAAAGTTACAGTTTAGTTAAATTTAATTATTAAACTACCAATATACATTCTATAAACATTTCAGCGAACGAAGCTTGCAAAGCGGAGTGTAGCGTGCAAGCTGGAGCCAAAGGCGACCCGCGCCGTGAAATGTGGAAGAATGTATATTGGTAGTTTTAAGTATATATATCTAAACTGTAACATTTTTTCTATTTAAAAATCACAGCTATTTGGTGTTCTTGGATAAGGAATAACATCACGTATATTTTCCATACCAGTAATATACATTAAAAGTCTTTCAAATCCTAAGCCAAAACCAGAATGTATATTACTACCATATTTGCGAAGGTCTAAATACCAATATAGAGGGTCTGTATCAATTCCCATTTCTTTCATACGATTAAATAGTTTATTGTAATCTTCCTCCCTTTGAGAACCACCCATAATTTCACCTGCTCCTGGTACTTCTAAGTCAACAGCAGCAACTGTTTTTCCATCAGGGTTAAGTTTCATATAGTATGATTTAATATCTTTTGGCCAATTTTTTACAAAAACAGGACCATTAAAATATTCTGTAATATATTTTTCGTGTTCTTTTGCTAAATCTTCACCATAATCAGGTGTGAATTCCCACTTTCTATCAGCTTTTTTTAGTAAGTCAATAGCTTCTTTATGGTCAATTCTTACAAAAGAAGAATCAAGCAATTTATTCAATTTTTCAATAAGACCTTTTGAAATAAATTTATTGCAAAATTCTATTTCTTCTGGACATCTTTCAAGAACTGCTTTTACAACATATTTTAGGAAATCTTCTTCAATATCCATAAGTTCTTCTAAATCACAGAAAGAAATTTCTGGTTCAATCATCCAAAATTCGTTCATATGTGTTTTAGTATTTGAATTTTCAGAACGAAGAGTAGGTCCAAAAGTATATATCTTATTAAATGCAGATGCATAAGTTTCTCCATGCAATTGTCCAGAACCAGTTATGAAAGCTTGTTTACCAAATAAATCTTGTGAAAAGTCTGTTTTACCATCTTTTGTTGGTAAAGGTTTAGTTAAGTCTAAAGTTGTTAACTTAAACATTTCAGCAGAACCTTCACAGTCTGCACAAGTAATTATAGGTGTATTTACATAAACATAACCACGGTTTTGAAAATATTCATGTATAGCAAAAGCTGCAACACTTCTAATTCTAAATACAGCACTAAAAGTATTTGTTCTAGGGCGTAGATGTGCCTGTGTTCTTAAAAATTCAAAAGATGTATTTTTCTTTTGAATAGGATAAGAAGTATCAGATAAATTAAATATTTCTACATTTTCTGCATGAATTTCAAAAGGTTGTTTTGCATTTTCTGTTTTTACAACTTTTCCGTTAACTATAATAGAAGAACTAATAGTAAGTTTAGTAAGTTCTTCGAAATTATCTAATTTTTCATCAAATACAATTTGTAAATTTTTAAAGAAAGAGCCATCATTTAGTTCAATAAATCCAAAAGATTTAGAACTACGAACTGTTCTAACCCAACCAGCAACTTGTACATTTTTATTCTCATAAGCACCAGTTTCTCTATATAAATCTTTCACAAATGTACATTTCATAATATATCAACTCCTCTTTTATATAATATAATACCAATATTATACACTAATATACATAAATTAACAATAGCCAAATTGAACTTAAAGTCAAATCAAATTATTTTAATTGTATATTCTAAAATTTCTTGTTTCTTGCTGTCGCAGCTAAAATTCTTCGAATTTTACAGCTCCAAACTGCGCGAAACTACGAAATTTCAAATATACAATTAGAATATAATAAGCTGTGAATATTAATGTTACAGTAAATTAGAAAAAATGTCGAAAACACTTGCAAAAAAAATTTCCTTAAAATATAATATTGGTAGATTTTAAACGAAGGAGGAATTAATATGCTAAAATCAAATGTTGCATGGAGCA
>CALXZS010000107.1 GCA_944393305.1 uncultured Clostridia bacterium
TGAAAAAGATGTATTCTCTTGAAGAATGTCAACGTTTCACACTGTAATCCTGATCAAGAAAAGGCAACAATTTATATATAAATTGTTGCCTTTTCTATGTAAGTAATCTTCCATCTATGACGGTAGTAGCATAAGCCTTATCTTTGTAGCAAATCAACTCTTTGCATATTATAGTTTCGACGCATAAATGATAAAATAAATGAAAAGAGTTGCATATCATGAATTTAGGTAATATGTTTTCAAACGTTTAATAAAAATAACAATGGAATCATTATATTTCTTACATTTTCAACTCTAGCATCTTTCTTTTCCTTTTCAGCCTGTAATTTGTTTATGATTTTATCTTTAGTTGATAATTTATTTTTTAAATTACTAATTTCATTATCTTCTAACTCCAACTGATATTTAAGTGATTGATTTTCTTGTGCTATTCCAAAAGAACAATGCTCAAAATCTTTAATTGCCATATTCAAGTCATTTACACTTCTAAGTGTTTTAGTGATATCTTTTACATCTTTAGTATAATTTTTTAGTTTCTGGACATTCTCGTTTAAAATAACCATATTATTTTTGTTTAGCTTAGTAGATTTTAAATTATTTAATAAAATTAAAAGATATAATAGATGAAAATTTTAGAAACTATATATTAATATCAAGTGATAATTTAAAAAGTGAAATTGAAAGTATTTATGAAGAAAGTATTATTAAGAGCCAAAGATTTTCTATAAAAAAGAAGTATAGATTAGATAATTGATATTATCTGCTTTTTATAATACAATAATAGCAGATAGTAATTTGTTGTTAGGAGAATGCTATGAAATTTGTAAAATATGATAACATAAGTTTAATTAATTTTTATAGATTAAATGGACTAGAATTCGATGAAAACAAAGGTTATTTTGGAATTAATGTTACATCGTTTGCTTTGTTAGAAAATGAAAAAATTATTGGAGCAGTGTCTATATCATTTTATAAAGAAAAAAGTTTTATTGAGGCACTAGCAGTAGATAAAAAATATAGAAATAGTGGATATGGAAAATTATTGATAGAAAAAGCAATAGAAAAACTAGAAAAGCCTGTATATACAATTTCAAAAATTGATAAATTCTATTTAAAAAACGGATTTGTATATGACGACGTAGACTTAATAGATAAAGCGTGTAAAACCTTTGATGAATATAATGTTACTTGTTTTCCTAGAGTTGTAGTATATAAATAGTTATATAAATTTCAATATATGAAGGAGATGTAAAGGTTTATGAATAAAGAAAAATTAAAAGTAAAAATATTTCTGATTTTAAGTCTTATATTTGCAATTTTAACTTTAGTTGGTGGATATTTGGTAATTACTCATAAATTAGATAATGTAGGATATTCAGTTGTACCAATGCTATTTACACTAACATTTAGCATATTATATAGGAATAGCAAAAAAGATAAAGAATAATACAAATTAATACATGTGATTATAGGAGGTTTTGTAATGAAATAATAACATTATGTGGAAGTTTAAAGCTTAAAAAAGAAATGATGAAGATAGCAGAAAAAGTGGCTTTAAAAGGTAATTGTATTCTTACACCAGTTTATCCTGTGTTAGAAAATTATAAATGGACAGAGGAACAACTAAATATGTTAAAAGAAGAACATTTTAAAAGAATAGAATTAGCTGATGCAATATTAGTAGTAAATGTAAATAATTATATTGGCTATAGTACAAATTTATAGAAAGAATGTGCGAAGAAATTAGGCAAAGAAATCTTATATTATATAGATTTAATATCTGATAATAATAAAAATAATATATAATACAAGAATAATTAATTATTTTCGTAAATGAAAGATAATGATTAAAAAAAACTTTGAAAGTTATAGTTCCAAAATTACCAACTCAAAATCCTCAAATAAATAATTTGTCTATAGAAGCTTTATATAAATATACAAATAATTCATTATATGGAATTTCAGAATTTTTAAGAAACTTTTACAATCATACCCCAAATTTCATAATATATTAATATAAACTTATATTGACATACATATAAATATGTGATAAAATCTATATTATGTAATCTTATATTATAAAGAAAGGTTGATAAAAAATGATTAAGTTTTTTATGCGGAAAATTACTTATAGAGGTTTTGACAAAAAGTTACAAGATATTTTATTTGAATTAGATAAGCAACTTATAATTAAATTTTATTGTTCAGTTTTGTTCTTTACATCAACTTTATTAATCTATGCAACTATAGCATTCTTTTTGAATACGCAAATGCAACTCTATACATTAGAGGTATTGTTGTATATTTTGGGGCTATTTATAGTTATGTTCAAATTTCCGAACATTGTTTTTAAATTACCAATGCTTATAGCAGAGAGAATATTTTTCTTAATGTACACCGTCAAAGGGAAAGCTATAAGCAAAAAAGATTTTCAAATTATAAAGCAAGTAGATGAAATTGCATATTCGATTATTTCTAGACAAAAGTGCCGGGGAATTTGTTATGCAGTTTGCTTCAATATTTGCAAAGATTTAAAAAAAGGTGCAATACAATTTTTAGCAATAAAAGATTTTGTCGCAAAAGAAGGAGAAGAACCGTATGCAATTCATGTTCTTTATATAAATAATGGATGGGCTTTTGATACATTTAGTTCAAGGCAATATCCAATTGATAAAATTCATGAAATGTATCAAGCTATAGTATATAAAAACTTTAGCTTTTATGACATCAAAGATAAGTCATTCATACAATTTAGAGAAGAATTTAGACCAGAAATTTCAAAATGGTGTTCACAAAATGACTGCTCAGCATTTACAAGGAGTAGTTTTTAAAAAAACTTAAACATTTCATAGCTAATTATATAAATTATAATTAGCTATGTTTTTTTATGTAATAAGAAATCATTTTACACTATTATTTATAATCAATAGTTGAATTAAATGCAATATTATGATATAAAATTTATATATTGACTAAAAAATTGAAGTTAAAAATGTTTTATAAAAGCTATTATTTAAAAA
Organism: uncultured Clostridia bacterium; assembly: GCA_944393305.1. Classification (GTDB taxonomy): domain Bacteria; phylum Bacillota; class Clostridia; order TANB77; family CAG-508; genus CAG-793. Next base: position 3,021 of record CALXZS010000107.1, read on the forward strand.
GGAATAGAAAATGAAAAAAGAATATTTAAATTTGGCGCTTCCATCTGGATTTGAATGTATAGTTGGTGTACTAATAACTATGACAGATACTTTTATGATTTCCAGATTTGGTTCTAAAATCATTTCAACCGTTGGTGCAATGGGGACAGTTATTGATTTTATGTATTTATTATTGCAGTCTATAAATGTTTCTAATAATGTTATAGTTGCAAGGTTATTAGGAAAAAATGAAAAATGCTACGGGAACAGCTCTATTAATAGCTATTTTCTCAAGTATATTTTGCATACTAGTAATATTGTGTACAAGTAGTTTTATACCTAGTATTTTTGCAGTTGAAAAGATAGGATTAATATACTTATATATTAGATTAATAGGTGTAATCCCTAATACAATTTTAACTATTCTTAGTGGTTATCAAAGAACATTAGGAAATAGTAGAAAAATGCTAAATGTACGAATATTTTGCCTTGTAGTTAATGCTATATTAGACTTTTTATTTATTGAATTGGGATTTGGAATTTCAGGAGTTGCGTTAGCTACCGTTATTGTTGAGATTCTAAATATGCTTATTCTTATTCATTATTGTAAAGGAATTGTAAATTTAAAGTATAATAAAGAAATTGCAAAAGAAGAATTTAAATTAATAAAATATAATATATATGAAAGGTTATTTAAAAGAGGAAGTAACTTTATTTTAAATATTATTATGTCTAGAATCGGACATATACAATATGCAACTCATTTAATTGTAATGCAATTTTTAGATATATTAAATAATTTCTTACACGGAACAGGAATAGGAACTCAAACAATGATTGGTACTGCAATTGGAAGTGAAGATAAGAGAAGAATAAAATTAACCTCAAAAGTAGTAAAGAGATTAAACAATAAAATAATTTTCATAACTACATTAATTATTGGTATATCTATGTTTATTTTGTTGCCATTTTTCTTAATAGAAAATGAAAGCTTAGAAATAGGATATAAATTATTAATATTTGTTTTGTTAGATTGTATATTGAGTGGATATTATTATTACTATACAAGTATATTAAGAGCTATGAAAGAGTTTAAATATATTTCTAAATTAAGCCTTTGGATTAGTGCTTTTTTAAAATTAATTTTAGCATTTTTCTTTAGTCGAATCCTTGAGATATATGGAATATGGTTAGGATTTATTATTTCTGATATTATTATGAACATATTGCTTAATAAAAGAATGAAGAAATTTGCTGGAGAAGAGCAGCTTAAAATCAACGAAAATATAGAAAGGAATAATGTATAAAAATGATTATTTCAATAGATTTAGATGGAACACTTTTAAACAGTAATAAAGAAGTTCCAAAAAGTACAGTTGAATATTTGAAAAATTTGAGTAAAAGAGGGGAGATTATAGTACTTAATTCAGGTAGAACTATCAATAGTGTATTAAACGTTACAAAATCTGCATCATTTGCCAACTTTATTATAGGAGATACAGGAGCAGTTATTTATGAGGTTAAAGATAAAAAAATATTAAAAACAAGAGGAATTGATTTATATGTTGGAAAAGAAATATTTAACTTAGTAAAAGATCAATGTAAAGAATTTTCTGTTTTTACTTCTAGTGAGATATTCTATAAGTACTACAATTCAAAAGGAATGAAAGAAAAGAATGGTATTCAAATTTCTGATTATAATTACATAATAAATAATAATACAGACATAACTCATATATCTTTTGTCCCTAAAAATCAAAGTAGGGTAGATGATTTAGCAGAAAAATTACAATCAAAATTTAAACAATTAAATATTTTTTCTATGATTGATTCTTTTGGAACCGAAAAATG
>CALXZS010000108.1 GCA_944393305.1 uncultured Clostridia bacterium
TATTTTGCCATCTTTCAACTTCTTCGCTTACTGATTTCGTCATATTGCTTAGTGTTTCTTCACTCAAATCTATTGAATATATTTCTCTAATGGTCTCTTTAATATCTCTTAACGAATTTCCTTTGCCATACATTGATATTACTAAATCATCAAATCCTTCTAATACTTTTTGTCTTTTCTTTACTATTTGAGGTTCAAACTTTCCTTCTCTATCTCTAGGTGGAATTATTGTTATTTCTCCATTATCTGTTTTTACTTTTTTACCTTTAGATGTGCTTCCGTTTCTTCTATTTGTAGTTTTCTTTTCTTCATGTGATCCTTTTTCATATTCCATAAATTCATCAAATTCTGTATCCAATAATCTTTGAATTACTTTACCATACATTGAATTTAATGTTTTTGATACATCATGTGCTGTTTTTACACCTTTTTTCTTCATAATTAATTCTAATATTTGATTGTCTATTTTTTCTTCTTCCGTTAATTCTTGCTTAGACATTTAAATATTCCTCCAATTCCTTTGCATATCTTTCATACAAAATATTTAAAAATTCAAGCCATTGTGCTCGGTAGTAACTTCTTGAAGACTCAAATGAATTAATATATTCCAAAAAATATGCATTAATTTCATTTATGTCTGAACATAGAGGTTCTCTGGTATTTAGTCTTCTTAAATATCTTTTCATATCTCTTATTGCATAATATGGATACAAAAACTTTCGTATTTCATAAGGATACTCATAAAATTTTTGAATCTCTGGCTCTCTTTTATTTAGTAACATTAAGACTATTTTATTATTTGCAAATTGTTCTTCAAACATTTTCATTTCTGTTATATGGTTTTCTAAAGTTTTAGCAAAAAACAAATCCTTTAGGTTTCTAACAAACTTTCGTGATGACTTTTCAGTAAAAAATCTAGTTATATCTATTAGCAATTCTTCCGGGGAGTAAATTATATTTACACCATTGTATACAATTTTAGAACATCTTTCAATATTTTTATTATGAGGAGTAACTAGGAATAACACGAAATTTATTCCTCGGGCTTTCAAATTTTCAAATACTTCTAACCAAAACCTGTTATATTCTGTGTTTTCAAAAAAAGTACCAATAACTTGACGATTACCATATATATCTGTTCCTAGAAGTACGTAGAATTTTCTAGTAGAAAAGCAACCGTCATTTCTTGTCTTAATATTTTCAGTAAAAAAGGTAAGTGACAAGTAACATTTTTGTAATTTTCTTTTTTGCAAATCAATTAATTTAATTTTTTCCATAGATTAATCCTTTCTATTGCACATGAAAAAACTGTGCAATTCAAAATTTTTATTTTGAATTTACACAGTTAGATTTTAACACTCTAATAGTGAGAAAGCGAGAACTTTGAAAAGAAAGTTCTTAACGATTTTAAACGTTAAGAAGGAATTTTACAAAATTGTGGAGAGTGTATAAAATACAGTGTGTGAAATATAAAAGTAGCACGCTGTATTTTTTTGAGCTCGCCAAGTATTATAGGAAACTTCACATAGAGCTTGACCTTCGCTCACAAAGAAATAGAATATAAATTTTGTATGAAAAAGAATAAAACATTCTAATCTCTTGAAAAAATACATAACTTAATGTATAATCCAAGAAAAGAATCTAAGGAGGTAAATAATGTTAAAAAAAATAGAAAAAGAAGATTTTGAAAAAGAAGTTTTGAAAAATTCAAAAATGGTAGTAGTAGATTTCTTTGCAACTTGGTGTGGACCATGTCAAATGCTAATGCCAGTATTAGAAGAAATTTCAAAAGAAAGAGATGATTTTGATATAATTGAAATAGATGTAGATAAAGCACAAGACTTAGCAATGCAGTATGATATAGAAGCAGTTCCAACAATGATTATATTTAAAAATGGAACAGCGATAGATAGAATAGGTGGCTATTATGCGAAAGATGAACTAGAAGAAGAATTGAAAAGATATTTATAAAAAATTTTAGAATGAAAAAACAAAGAAATTTATGAGGAAGTGAAAAAATGAAAGGATATATGTTAAATCCAGACAAAGAGTATGTAAATAAAATAATAGAAGGAATATATAGAAAAGATGGACATTGTCCATGTAGATTAAATGTAGATGACACAACTCTTTGTCCATGCGATGAATTTGTGCAAAAGCAAATATGTAAATGCAATCTATTTGTATTAAGACAAAAAGACAATGGAAAGGAAGAAAATAATGAGTAAAATATTTGATGTAACAGATACAGTAAAATATATAGGCGTAGATGATAAAGAAATGGACTTATTTGAAAATCAATATATTCTTAAAAATGGTATATCATATAATTCGTATCTAATAATGGATGAAAAAATTGTTGTAATGGATACAGTTGATAAAAGAAAAACAGAAGAATGGCTAAATAACTTGGAAGAAGTATTAAATGGTAGAAAGCCAGATTATTTAGTAATATCTCATTTAGAACCAGACCATTCAGGAAGTATAGGAAATATTTTAAAAAAATATCCAGAAATGAAAATTATATCAAATGAAAAAGTATTCTCAATGCTACCACAATTTATAGATGATAATATAGAAGAAAAGAAAGTTGTAGTAAAAGAAGGAGATTGTATAAATACGGGAAAACATAATCTAACATTTGTCATGGCTCCAATGGTACACTGGCCAGAAGTAATGATGACATATGATAAAACAGATAAAATATTATTTTCAGCAGATGCTTTTGGTAAATTTGGAACGCTAGATACAAAAGAAGAATGGATAGATGAAGCTAGAAGATATTTTCTAAATATTGTGGGAAAATATGGAATGCAAGTTCAAAATGTACTTAAAAAAGCAAGCAGTTTAGAAATAAATATTATTTGCTCATTACATGGACCAATATTAAAAGAGAATTTAGGATATTACATTAATTTATATAATATTTGGAGCAAATATGATTATGAAGAAGAAGGAACTTTAATCGTTTGTGGTTCTTTACATGGAAATACTTTAGAAATTGCACAAAAATTAGAAAAAGATTTAAAAGATAAAGGAGAAAATGTTACATTAATAGATATTTCAAGAACTCCTATACCAGATGTTATTCCTTTAGCATTCAAATATTCTAAAATGGTAATTGCATGTTCAACATATAATATGAATATGTTCCCTGCAATGGATAGTTTTTTAAGATTACTAAAAGAAAAGAATTTCCAAAAAAGAAAAATCGGAATTATAGAAAATGGCTCATGGGCACCAAATAGTGCAAAATGTATAAAAGAAATATTATCTAAAATGAAAGAAATTGAAATAGTAGAACCAATTGTAACAGTAAAAACTAGATTAGATGAGGAATCAAGCAATAAATTAAAACAATTAGAAAGCTGTTTTTAGGGACACCTTCCAAAAACAGCTTCAAAATTAAATTAACCTATTTACAAAAATAAGCATAAATGATAAAATTTAAAAAAATTATAGGAGGTAATAAAAATGGCAAAATATGAATGTATAGCATGTGGATATATTTATGATGAAGAAAAAGAGGGAGTAAAATTTGAGGATTTACCAGATGATTGGACATGCCCTTTATGTGGAGTAGGAAAAGATATGTTCAAAAAAGTAGAAGAATAGAAAGGAAGAAGAAATGACAAGAAAATTAATTTTAAAAAAATGTAAGAGTTGTGGTGCAATGATTAAAGTTTTAAAAGATTGCACTATCGATGAATGTGGAATTAGATGTTGTGGAGAACAAATGGTGGAATTAAAACCAAATTCAGTTGATGCATCCGCTGAAAAACATGTTCCAGAATATACAGTTGAAGGAAACAAAATAAAAGTAAAAGTAAACCATGTTATGGAAGATGAACATTATATTGAATGGATAAGTATAGTTTCAGATAAAAAAGAATGTACTAAATACTTTAAACCAGGAGATGTACCAGAGGCAGAATTCCATTATGAACCGGGAGCAACTTTATATGCATTTTGTAATAAGCATGACCTTTGGTCAAAAGAAGTTAAATAAAAAAATAAAAGTGTCAGAGTATTCTGACATTTTTTATAATGGAAATTAAAAGAAATATTATAAATTTAAAATAACATAAAAAATTCTTTGTATAAAATTAATAGTTAGGAGAAAAAAAAAAAAAAGAAAATAGTAATTATCATAATAAGTATTTTAATAATTATAGGAATAATAATTGGAGTAATATTTGCTACAAGAAATGTAAATAATAATTTAAACATAGCATCTGCGAATGATATGGGAAATTTTATTGATGATTTATATAGTGGACTCACATTACCAACTTCATTAAATTCTATGGAATTAGATATAACCAATATGGATTTAGTTAAATCATATACTGGGCTAGATAATACAGAAGGAATTGAACACATTGTTGTTTCAGAATCAATGATTAGTACAGAAGCCTATTCTTTAATTTTAGTAAAATGTGAAAATGAAGAAAGAGCAAGCCAAATAGCTTCTGAAATGAACGAAAAAGTAAGTTTGTCAGATAAATGGATTTCAGCATCAGATATAAAAACATATTATGCAACTAATGGAGATTTAATATTTTTAGTGATGTCAAATGATGAGTGGGCAAAACCAGTTTATGATAAATTTGTCGAATTATCTCTATAATTTACAATATTTTTAATACAGAAGAGGTGGAAAAGGTATGATTACACAAATAATACTAATAGTTTTAGGTTTTATATTTTTAGTAAAGGGAGCAGATTTGTTAGTAAAAGCAGCTACTAGTATTGCTAAAAGATTTGGAT
>CALXZS010000109.1 GCA_944393305.1 uncultured Clostridia bacterium
TATTTTGACAATTCAATTATACTACTTGAATCACTTTTTTTCTATTTATTTTGTTTCACATCAATTGTAACACTACATTTTCATAAAAAACTGAAATAATTTCTGAAAAAAATTAAAATTAAAAGCTGTTTTTGGGAGGTGTCCCCAAAAACAGCCCTAAATATTTATCTATTTTTACTCATGATTAGAATTTTCTGCTTTTTTACTATAATTTCCAGAGATAAGTTTTGGAAAATATCTAATAATTTTATATACTGCTAATTTAATTTTCTTACTCCATAAATAAGTTTTTCTTAGCTTTCTAGGAGTTTCCAAAGTATTATTTTCAACAACAGCTAAAGAAACTGGTGCTTCTTCAACTTTAAATGTATAATTTTGATAATCATTATTATCCCATTCATTATTAGAATTTCTAAAACATAAATTCAACTTATCACTATTATTTAATTGAATTTCAACTTGAAAGCCAAGCTCTGTTTTGGTCATTGGCAATTCTGTAACATTATCCCAATTATCTCCAAAACCATAATGAATAAATACCTCTTCAGAATTATTCTGAAAAAGTTTACCTGTATAAGATAATTTAACAACTGAATTCTCAATTAATTTATCTGTATTAAAAAATATATTCTTCACTAACTCCATGACTTTCTCCTATGATTAAAACTAGACTAATTATATTATTATTTGACAAAATATTCAATAGGTTTATTAATTTGTATTATAAATGTAAAAAAGATGTAATATTTTTGAAAAATATTACATCAAAATAGTTAATTTTCAAGCTTTCCAAGAACTTTACCAATTATATAAAATTTATCATCAGAAGTAAGAATAATATCTTCAATATCTTCTTTTTCTGCTCTTAAAACTAAATCATTTTTTCTTACAATAAATTTGCGAACTATATATTCATTATTATATTCGAAAAGTCCAAAATCTTTATTATTTAAAGGTGTATTAAATTCTACAAAAACATAAGAATCTTTTTCAAATCTAGGAGACATTGAGTCATCATTTACTTTCAAGCAAATAGAGGCATTACTCATTTCTGGAGAACATTTAGCAAAACCAGAAAAATTATCTAACATAGGGATAGAATCATACTTTATATGGTCTACTATATTATATCCAATTTGTTCATCTGTTAGTTTTTTATCATAAGTGTACATTAATGGTTGATATGGAACATCCAAAGCTTCGCAAAGACCTTTTAAAGCCTTATGGCTAGGATTCCTTTCACCTTTCTCAATATGTGTTAAATGCCCAACATTTATATTGGTTGATTGAGCAAGTGTTGTTTTTGAAATTTTTTTATCTTCCCTAATTTTAGAAAGCATATCTCCTATCATAATATCACCTCTTAATTTTCAACATAATTATATAAAATATTACAAAAAATGTCTAGTACAAATTGCATAAATTATTGTAAAAAAATATAGGTTATGATATATTTTAATAGATTGTAATAAAAAGTTCAAAAGATAATAAAATAAAAATGGGAGATAATATGAAGAAAAAAGTATTAATTATTGCAGGTATAATATTTATATTAGCCTTTTTTTCGATAATATTTAGCTTAATAAATATGGGAAATAACAAAATTTATTCTAATATAAAAATACAAAATGTTTCTGTATCTGGAAAACAGCAAGAGGAAATAAATACTGAAATTAATAAAATATATAATGAAAAGAAAATAAATGGAATAAAGCTAAAACATGGAGATTATGAAACAACAATATCTTTTGACCAATTAGGAGTTAGTGCGAAAATAGGAGACGCAGTAACAAAAGCTTATTCAATTGGAAGAGATGGAAATATAATAACAAATAATTATAACATATTATTTAGCTTTTTTATTCCAAGAAATATAGATATAGAAATCAATATAGATGAAAAAAGTATAGATTCTTTAATTGATGATACTGAATCTAAACTTCCAGATGTATTAGTAGATAATGACTATTATATAGAAGATGATAAACTAATAATAACAAAAGGAAAAAGTGGAGTAATAATTAATAAAGAAGAATTAAAAAATAAAATTATAGAAGAAATAAAAGATTTTACTAATACAGATAATACAATAGAAATACCAACAAGTGAAAAATCACCTGAAAATATAGATATAGAAAAGATTGCAGAAGAAATAGAATGTGAACCACAAGACGCATATTTAAGTGAAAATCCATTAGAAGTACATGCAGATGAAGATGGAATAAAACTTGGAATATCAATAGATGAAGCAAAAAAAATATTAGAAGAAGAAAAAGAAGAGTATGAAATACCTCTTACAATAACAAAGGCAAATGTAAAAGTTTCAGATTTAGGAGATAAAGCATTTCCAAATTTACTTGGAACTTGTACGACAAATTATGACGCAAGTAATATAAATAGAAACAATAATTTAAGGCTTGCAGCAGAAAAGTTAAATGGTACAATAGTAAATCCAGGAGAAACTTTTTCATATAATCAAACAATAGGGCAAAGAACAATTGCAGCAGGGTATAAAGAAGCAAAAGCTTATGCTAATGGAAAAGTTGTTTTAGATGTTGGTGGAGGAATTTGTCAATTATCTTCAACACTATATAATTCAGCTTTATTGACAAATTTAGAAATTGTAGAAAGAAGAAGTCACTATTTTAAAACATCATATCTTCCAGCCGGAAGAGATGCGACAGTATCTTGGGGGACAGTGGATTTTAAATTTAAAAATAATAGAGAATATCCAATAAAAATAAATGCAGTAGCACAAGATGGAGTTGTAAAAGTGGATATTTATGGAATAAAACAAGATGATGATTATGATGTGACAATAGAATCAGAAGAAACAAGTGTAATACCAACAGAAATAATTTATGAAGAAGATAATTCATTAAATGAAGGCGAGCAAATAACAACACAATATGGTGAAGATGGATGTACAAGTGAAACATATAAAATACTGTCAAAAAATGGATTGGTGGTATCAAAAACTTTAGTTTCAAAAGACACATACAACGATTTACCTACAATAATAAAAAGGAATAGCTAAGGAATAAAAAATGAAAGATTTTATAAAAAAGAATTATGTAAAAATAATATTTATATTTTTTATTGTAATAGGAATAGTTATTAGAATTTATGGTTTCCCTAATACCATAAAAGAAATGAATATAGATGAAATAATAACAGCAATAAATGCAAAACTATTATCAGATACTGGAAAAGATATGCTAGGACAAAGTTTTCCAGTATACATACAAGGTTGGGGTGGACAAAGTGTTGTAATATCATATCTTATTGCAATATGTATGAAAATATTTGGTTTTACATTATTTGCAGTAAGATTGCCTACATTAATAGTAAGCATAATATCACTTTTTGTATTTTATGATTTACTAAAAAAGATAAGCGGAAATAAAAATATAGCATTAATAGGTTTAGGCATACTGGCAATTTCTCCATGGCATATAATACAATCATTGTTTGCATGGGATTGCAATATGTTTCCACATTTTTTACTATTTGCAATAGATATTTTCTATACAGGAAATCTAAAAAATAAAAAAGCAATTATTTATTTGTCGATGATATTTTTTGCAATAACTTTATATTGTTATGGAATAGCAATATATTTTGTACCATTCTTTTTATTAGGAATGGCAATATACTTAATAAAACATAAGAAAATAAAAATTAAAGATTTAATTATATGTATTGTAATATTTTTGATTTTTGCATTACCAATTATTATAACTTTTGCAATTAATGGATTGGGAATAGAGAAAACAATAACTATTTTTAATATAACATTACCATATTATAAAGACTTAGGCAGAACAAGTGATATGATATTTTTCTCAGATAATGTACTTGCTCAACTTGTAGAAAATATAATTTATATGTTTGCTGTATTAATATGTCAAAATGATAATATAGAATGGAATACTACACCATTATTTGGAACTATATATCATATAACAACAGTATTTTCAATACTTGGAATAATATTTAGTATAAAAAAGATAAAAGATAAGAAAAGTAATTCAAGTGAATTCATGATTATACTTTGGTTTTGCATTAGTATTCTAACAGGTATAATAATAAATGAAACAACTGTAAATAGATTAAATTCAATATGGTATGTTTTATTAATATTTGCATCGATTGGTATTTATAGCTTATATGAAATGATAAAAAATAAAAAAATATATAAATATGTATTAATAACTGTATATACGGTACTATTTATTTTATTTGCAATTTACTTTTATACATATCATTTGGAAAGCATAGACCAGTCATCATGTTTTTCTAAAGGATTTTATCAAAGTTTAACATATGTTAAAACATTAGATAAAACTGAAATATATTATGATGATAGAGAAGTAAGAGGAAAACTTAATTATTATATAGTATTAAATTATGATAGTTCAAAAGAATATATAAGATTGAAAGAAGAAGAAAAAATAAAGGAAAAAGTAGAAAATTTAGAAGATGATGAAATAATTATAGTAAATGAAACAATAAATGAATTCAATTCAGAATATGAAAAAACTAAAATTGGTGATTTTGCTATTATATATAAATAAGTATGTTTCTGTGGCTGTTTTTGGGGACACCTCCCAAAAACAGCTTCATATTTAATTTTTTGTAAATTTAAGTTTCGGGATTTTTTAAAATTTTCACAAAAAACATTAAATCCAAGTAGATTTTTAGTATATTTTTATAT
>CALXZS010000110.1 GCA_944393305.1 uncultured Clostridia bacterium
ATTTAGATGAAATATATTTTTTATTCCTTCTATAATTAAATCATATCCAGAAAAAATAACTGCTAGCAAGTATATAACAAGTCTATATGATTCTAGTGCTGGTATAAAGCCTATTAAAAAAAGTATAATACTTAAAATGTATAGAAAACCTTTTATTTTGCTTTCTTTTTCCATATCATTTTCTCCTTTCTAATTTTTCTTTAATATGTGCAATTGCCATTCTAAGTATTGCATCAATATGCTCATCTTCTAGAGTATAATATACTTGTTTACCTTCTTTTCTGTATTTAACTAGTTTAGAATTTCTTAATGTTTGTAATTGGTGTGAGACTGTTGATTGATTTAGTTTTAGTAATTCACATAAATCACATACACATAATTCTTCATTTAATAAACTACATATTATTCTTAATCTTGTTTCATCTGCAAATACTTTAAACATTTCAGATAATTCCCTATTCATCTCCAAAGAAATAGCTTTTTTCTTAGCTTCATATAATTCATTTTCATGTAACTTTTTCTCTTCGCAAATATATTCTTTTTCCATATATCCTCCTTTATATTATTATATGCTCATTTATTCATATGTTACATCTAATTTATTACTTTGTCAAGATGTTACTTGCTGTTTTTGGGGACACCTCCCAAAAACAGCTTGACAAAAATATAAATTTGATATAACACATGAATATATAAGCATATGTTTTTGGGAGGTGTCCCCAAAAACAGCAAGTAAAAAACTATGCATTTAAAATTTTTTCTTTTAATGCATAGTTCTTAAATAATTTATTTTAATTGTTTTGCAACTTCTTCAGCAAAGTTTTCTTCTTTTTTCTCAATTCCTTCGCCTTTTTCAAATCTTACAAATTTATTTATTTTTGCACTTTTTGAAGATACTAAATTTCCAACTTTTTGGCTTGGATCTTTAACAAATTCTTGGTCTAATAAACAAATTTCTCCGTAAAATTTTCCAAGTCTTCCAGCTACTATTTTTTCAGCTACATTTTCAGGTCTTCCTTCATTTATTACTTGAGCTTTTAAAATTTCTTTTTCTTTATTAACTCTTTCTTCTGGAACATCTGATTCTGATAAGAATTCTGGTTTTGCTGCTGCTATATGCATACATACATCTTTTGCAAGTGTATCATCAGCATTTTCCATATCTACTAGTACACCAATTTTTCCATCTCCATGAATATAGCTTGATACTTTTCCAGTTGTTTCAAATCTTTCAAATCTTCTTATTGACATATTTTCTCCTATTGTAGCTATAAGATTTGTCAAAACTTCTTGTACTGTGCTATTTTCATCGGCAATATATTTTTCTGCTAATAAATCTTCTATGTTTGCTGGATTGTTTAAAGCAACTTGTTTTGCAATATTTTTAACAAAAGATTGGAAATCTGCATTTTTAGCAACAAAGTCAGTTTCAGCATTAACTTCAACAATAGCACCTACTTTTCCGTCTTCTGAAATATATGTTTCAACTAAACCTTCTGCTGCTATTCTATCAGATTTCTTAGCAGCTTTCATTATTCCTCTTTCACGTAATAGCTCTATTGCTTTTTCTTCGTTTCCATTAGTTTCTGTTAAAACTTTTTTGCAGTCCATCATACCTGCACCTGTTTTTTCTCTTAACTCTTTTACTTGAGCCGCAGTTATCATAATAAATTCCTCCCTTTTATTAAAATTAATTATTTTCTTCTGAATTTGCAACAACCTCTTCCATGCTCATTTCTTCCTCTTCTTCAACTGGTTGTTCTTCTTCAGTTTCAAGAATTTCTCCTTGTTTTCCTTCTATTACAGCATTTGCTAATACATCTGTAACTAATTTTACAGCACGTATTGCGTCGTCATTTCCTGGTATAACATAATCAACATCATTTGGATCACAGTTTGTGTCTACTAACCCAACTATTGGTAAACCTAATTTTCTAGCTTCTCTAATTGCTATATGTTCTTTTTTTGGATCTACTATGAATAAAACGTCTGGAATTTCATTCATTTCTTTAATTCCACCTAAGTTCTTTTCTAGTTTTTCCATTTCTTTCTTTAAAAGAATTACTTCTTTTTTAGGTAGAACATCAAATGTTCCATCTTCTTGCATTGTTTCTAATTCTTTTAATCTTTCAATTCTTTTTCTAATAGTTTTGAAGTTTGTTAATGTTCCTCCTAACCATCTTTCATTTACATAGAACATTCCACTTTTTTCAGCTGCTTCTTTTACACAGTCTTGAGCTTGTTTCTTTGTTCCTACAAATAAAATTGTTTTTCCTTCTTCAGCTTGCTCTTTTATGAAAGCATATGCCTCATCTAATTTTTTTGATGTCTTTTGTAAATCGATGATATGGATACCATTTCTAGCTTGGAATATATATTCAGCCATTCTTGGATCCCATCTTCTTGTTTGATGTCCGAAATGAACACCTGCTTCTAGTAATTGTTTCATTGCAACTACTGCCATTTTTAATTCCTCCTTTTAGTTTTTTATTCCTCCACAAATTTCTTCATTTAAAATTACCTTTTAGGCACTATTTTAAACTCAATTCGTGTGTGTATTTTTCAACAGGATATATTATATCAAAAAAACACCCCTTTGACAAGGCTTTTCTTCATTTTCATACCTATATTTTTGCACTACTTTCCTATTTTTCATCTCTTTTTATTACTTTTTCAACTTTATCAGTTGCTACTTTCTTTGCCTTCTTTACTTTTTCTTTAATCATTTCGAAGTTTGGAAATGCGTCAATAAGTCTATTACCTCTCCATGTTTTTCTTAGAATTTCCTTTACTTTTTTTTTAATTTCTTTTGTATTATCTTTTTTACCTTCGGTTGTTACATTTTTTACTACTTTTGTAACTTTTGAAATTATATTAAATGATAAAATAAAGTCTACCATTAATAAAATAAATAATATTATGCTTACTATGTTTAAAATATTATTAGGTACATTACTTAGTAAGTTATAGAAAAATGGATTTAGAAAATATATAATAGCTAGTCCTAATAATCCAAATGGTATCATTGTTTCTAAACATATTCTACCATTTATATTAAATTTATAATGGCTATAATCCCACCATCTTGCATGAAATATTTTTTCCATTGCCCAGCTCGTAAAATATTCAAGTATTCCACATAGTATAACTGCTAAACAAAATACTACAATCCAGTCATCTCTATAACTTGTTAAGGCTAAAGTAATTATTATTGCTCCAAAACCATAAATAGGACAAATAGGTCCTACCAAAAAGCCTCTATCAACTAACTTTTTTTCAACAATTGAGCATAATGTTACTTCAATTGCCCATCCTAAAATTGAATAAATTATAAAAATTAAAAAATAAGTCGCTATATTTTCCATTATTTCTCCTTGTATTTATTTTTTGCTTTTCTATTATAGCATATATTTCTATTATTTCAAGTTACATTTTAGTGAATTTATTATAAAACGCCAATATACATTCTAAAACATTTCAGTGAACGAAGCTCACAGAGCGGAGTGCAACGTGCAAGCTGGAGCCAAAGGTGACCCGCGCCGTGAAATGTGGAGGAATGTATATTGGCGTTTTTATATATATTGCTAAATTGTAACTATTTCAATAGTACTTTTTATTATAAAAATTTTCTCATTGATTTTTTTCAAATAATGTGATATTATATTGTCGAAATTTGTCTAACAGAGGAGGAAAAGTATGAAATTTAATAAATGTTCTCGTTGTGGTTGCTTTTTTGCATCAGCTGATGACGTTTGTCCAAGTTGTAAGTCAAAAGATGCTATTGATAAAAATACTTTAAAGAATTTTTTAGATAATAGTGATGTTCCTTTATCTCTTGATAATTTATCTTTTAAATCTGGAGTTGATTTAAAAAATATTAATAGATATATGGAAACTAAAGAGTTTTCTAGTTACAAGAAATTGCTTACAAATAATAGTAATTTAAAAATTAATTTATAAATCTAACAAAAACTTGCATATTTTTTACTTCAAATATACAAGTTTTTTATTTTATTTTAAATTTTTTCTTATTATTCTTTTTAATCTCAAACTATTTAATGTAACTGTTATACTACTGATTGTCATAGCTAAAGCTGCCATCATTGGATTTATTAATATTCCAAATGCCGAAAAACATCCTACTGCTATTGGAAGCATGCATAGATTATAGAAAAATGCCCAAAACAAATTTTGCTTTATATTTCTTACAGTTTTACTACTAATCATTATTAAGTCATTTATTTTTACTAAATTATCTTCCATTAAAACAATATCACTACTATCCATCGCAATATCTGTACCGCTTCCAACTGAAACTCCTATGTCTGCTTTTACTAGGCTAATACTATCATTTATTCCATCACCACACATCATAACTAAACCATCTTTTTTTAGTTTTTCTATTTCATTTGCTTTTGATTTTGGTAATACATTTGCAATAACTTTATCTATTTCTAAATATTTAGCAATTGCCTTAGCTGTTTTAGCATTGTCTCCTGTAAGCATAACAACATTTATATTTCTATCTTTTAATTTTTTTATTACTTCTTTTGCATTTTCTTTTACAATATCTTTTACACCGATTAAAGCTAAAATATCTTTTTCGTTTGCTAAATACAAAATACTGTTTCCTTCTTTTTGCAATGTGGACGCGTCATCTGTTTTTATTTCTATATTATTTTGTTTCATTAATTCTGCATTTCCTATATAATACT
>CALXZS010000111.1 GCA_944393305.1 uncultured Clostridia bacterium
TATCATTATTTAGTTTCTCTTACACTTTTAATATTTTGTAACTCAAATCTATACTTTTGTTTTACATTTGGATATTTTTCATGGTCTACTTCTGATGCAAACATATCATATGGTCTTATATACAATCCATTATCTCCATATAACGCTCTATATACAACATATTTTTCTCTTGTTTCACTATGTATTGCTATATCTTCAACTAAATAATAATCTCCTTTAAAATGTTTATAAATTGATTTTACTTTTATTTCATTCATCATTGTTTCCTCATTGTTTTTTCTATATAATTTGTTATTCATATATTTTCTCCTATAATTAATCAATAAAACTTTTAACTAATTGTTTCATTATAGAACTTTACCTTCAACATAACACTGATATATATATTCTGGATTTTCATAATACATACTGCTGTTATAATTGTCTATCTTTTCAATAATCCATGATGATAAAACTTCTATTAATGTATCTACATATTTATTTTCATCATTATTTACCATAATTATCAATCTTTTATATACTTTACCTATATCCCAATATGTTGGCAAATTATATTTACAATTGCTAACAACATCATATGTACCTATTTTTATATCTGCATTTTTTATAAATTCGTCAGAAACTTTTTCTATATTTTCGCAATGATAAACTTCTGCAAGTTCGTATATTTTTTTTATATTTTCTTTTCCTAATTTTTCAACTACTTTTCTTTTAGTATTTTTAGTTTTTCTTGCTATATATTCAATTAAGCTACAAGTAAAAAATAAGTCATTTTCTTTTTGTGATTCTTCTATCATTTTACTCTACCTCCAAGCTTACTGCATTTATATTTTTATTCATTAGTTCTTTTCATATCTTTTATCTTCCGTCATAATGTTCATCTTTTTCTTGCCCAATTCTTGGATCATTAAATCTAAAAAACGTAGCGTCTCTTTTTTCGAATTCTCTATCATCAAATAGTCTTAAATTTCCTCTATCTCCGTCTATAAGATATTTTTCACCATTAAAATCTACTACCAAGCATCTTATATATCTTGTTGAGTTTTCATCCTCTCCATCGATCTTTTTCCAAATCTTTTTTCTCTTTTCTGGTCCATGTTTAATATCTACAATTTCTTTCATATATTCAAATATACCTTGTGAATCAATATCATATTTTTCAATTAAAGTCTTTACAGCATTTCTTAAAAATGCAATTTCTTCTGGTTCTTCTTCTTTTAGTTCTTGTAATTTAATATCATCCGAAATTCTTTCAATTGAATATTTATCTCTTTTTTCATTAAATTCATCCAAAGCTTTTTTAAATTTTCCATCTTCATCTTCCCAAATTTTTATTCCTTCAGCAGTCAAGCCTGTTTTTAATCTAGTAAGATCTTTTATATTATTAAAATCATCTAAATCTAAAGTTATACTATATTCTCCACATGTTAATGCAACGAAATAATGTGTAAGCCCCTTGTCCCATAAAATGCATGCGTGAAATCCTTCTTTATTTTTCAATAATTCATTTAGTGATGTCACTAGGTATCTAGATAATTCAAAACAAACTCTTCTATTGTGTTGCTCTCGGTTTTCTTTCCATTTTTCATCAGTATCTCTCCCATACCAATCTGGTAATAAAAATGTATCATCATCACTTTTCTTTATGTAAGATATGAGATTGTCATCGTATATAAAATCTTTACATAACTTTTGATAAAGCAATAAAATTTTTTCTTCTGTACTAAAAATGGTTTTCTTTTCTAGTTCATTAATCCAAGTAGATAAATCATCTGGTATTTCCCATTCATCTTTATCATATACTATCTCTTCATCTAGTTGTCCTAAATTTTTATATTTTCCATTTGGATCTAATACAATTATATGTCTTCTTTGAGAATGCTTACTTAATAATTCATTAAATCTACGTAACATTTTAACATCTGTTATCATATTTTTTCCTCCTATCCACCATAATAAGGATACTCTTTTTCAATTGGGTTACTTACATAGTTTTTCTCTATTTCTTCATCATTAACTATGTTTAATTTTTTTTGAACACTATCCATTAAATATGTTTTTCCATCCATCTCAAATGAAAAACATCTTTCATATCTTTTTTCTGGAAAAACATTTACTTCTTTCCACAATTTTTCTATTTCTATTTCTTCTTGCTCTACAATTAATCTCATATATTCAAAAATGCCTTGTGAATCAATTTCATGATTTTTTAATATTTTTAAAACATTTTCAAAATATTGAATAATATTGATATTTTGATTTTTATATTTTTCATTTTCATTTTCAATTTCTGGTAGTTCATCTGGTCTATTTTTATTAAATTTTTCCACTTCTTTTTGCAATTTTCCTGAATCGTCTCTTAATATTTTAATACCTTTTATTTTCAATCCTAATTTAAGTCTTGTAAGGTCTTTTATACTATTAAAATCATCTAAATCTAAAATTGCACTATACTCTTCACCAGTCAATCCGACAACATAGTGTAAATTGTCTTTGTCACCAACCATACAAGCTTCCATTTTATCGTTTCCATCTAGCAATTCATTTATTGCTTTTGCAAAAGATCTGGCAAACTCATAGCAAATTCTTCTATTATGTTTTTTTCTATTTTCAATCCATTTTTCACCAACTATTCTTCCATACCAGTCTACTGCTATATATTTAACATTATTTGGATCTGATGTGTCTTTTCTGAAAAAAAATAACACATTTGCATCATATACATAGTTTAAACAAATATGGTTATATACTTTTAACATTTTTTCTTCAAATGTAAGTGTTTTGTCTTTTTTTAGTGAATTTACTAGCGTTTCAATAGAATCTTCCATTTCCCACTTTACTTTATCATACTCAATCCAATCTTCTACCATATTTCTATTTGGTTCTAATATTATTTTGTAGTCTCCTTCTAGATTTTTACATATTTCATTATAAAATTCTTTTATGTATTTATCTTGCATTAAAAATTTCCTCCTTTTATATATTTTTTACGACATTATATTTAATAGTATTTGATTAATATACTGCTATCATTTTCTTTTATTTTACCTTTATCTAATAACTCACGATAAACGTTTACCGATATTAATTTTTGATATACATTTTCTAATTTTTCTGGTTTTACACCAACTTTTTTTAATATTTCACATGCGATTTTCTTATCTATTTTAAAGAATATAGCTTCATCTTTTAAAAATTCTTTAATTTTTATATTAATATCACAATTTTTATTTTTCTCTTGCAAAGTTTTTATCATAGCTTCATTCATAACATCAATTATCATAAATTCATTCATTTTTTCCTCCTATTATTAATTTTTTAACATGCTGTATTCATGAAAATAATATAAAGCCGCTTCATCACTTAAATCACTTTTTTAGTTATGAGTTTAACTTTTGAGATATCTCCATCTTTAAAATCTTCTAATGCTGTCTGTTTACATTCCTTTTTCTTTACAACTACTCGTTCGTTTTATTATTTTTACGAGTGTATGTAAATATATTTTCTAAATACTATCTTATTTCTCAAAATATTATCATAATATTAAAAATTATTCAATAATTTCATATAATAAGTTGTTTTACCCATTTTAAAATTAAATTCCATATGAAAAATAACCGGAATTTAGTTTTAAAATGAAGGAAATTTATAAATTCTTATACTATCCTTGACTTTAAGTCTATTTTATGTTAACATATATGTATATTTTTTTGTAGGGGGCTTAGTATGAAAAACTCAATTACTAGGTGGTTTCAACGTGAGTCTTCTTCTCGGGATCCAGAATCTGGTTTCCAAGACAGAATAAAACGAATGTTATCATCAATGTCAAGAAAAAACAGACGGAAGGCAGAAGCACAAAGATTGTTCAATCTGCTTGCCACTAGACAATTTGATGGTTGGTCTTTTACTCATTCAATGACTTGCATCGCTATGCAACCGTCTCAAGAAGAAATCTATCAGTGCTTTATAGATTTACAAAACGAAGTACGTGATTTCTTTCATGTGATTACGGACAAATATCGAAATCTTCATGAGATTTCTCCTGAAGAACTTGCATTTTCTTCAAGGGTATTTGCAGCTAAAGTTATGACGACCCTATATGATGATCTATATTTTGTTTCGGCTGTCATACTTTTTAAGAAAAATGCCGATGGTACTTGGCAAACTGTCACAGATGAGTGTCGTTCGGATGGTTCATTCTTTACCGAACGTAGGCGTACCAACATCATAGAGAACTATCCAAGATCCATCACAATTTCTTTTTGTGGTAGCTTTGGAGATGTAAACTATGTTGAACAGAAAGAATTTAAGTACAACTGTGATTTGTTTTTTGCTTATTGATTAGAGGTGGTAAATACTATTTTATGGAGAGAAGGCATACCAATTTTGATAATATTTGGTATGCCTTCTTTTTAACTGTTTTAATTTTTCGAATAGTTCGATTTTCTTTACAACTTGTAATTTATAACACAAACAGGAGAATAAAATATTTACTCTCCTGTTGTGTTGTTACTCAATAAATTGTAATTTGTCTTTATTTTTGTACTTCAGTAATTATTTTATCTAGACTCGAAAAATCAATAAAATTGACCT
>CALXZS010000112.1 GCA_944393305.1 uncultured Clostridia bacterium
TTTGATACAAATATAAATTATTTTGTAAAAGCAACAGAAATATATTTGGTACAATCAATGGATGCATTAACAATTCAACCTTTAACACTATTTTTAAGTGAATTAAAGTTGAAAAATGTATTAGATGAAAACAAACTAAGAGTTATCATAAATAAAGATATGAAACTAAAAATATTAACAGATAAAATGATTTTGATAGGAATGTCAAAATATAATGAACCATCAATGACTCTTCAAAGAGATTTATTCAATCCAAATACAATAAAATATGCTACAATTCCTTTTGAAGAGCAAACATATGCAAGATATTTAGAAGCAATTGCATTATGCCAAGTATCTTTAAGTGGATATTCACAAAGATTTTTAAGTAGTCTAGAAGAACTTGCAACTATGGTATATCCGCTAATACAAGGTTCTTCAAGTTCAAGCTATTCTGGATATTCTAAATATTCACCTGACTATGAAAAAGCAAAAAGAGGTGGACTATTTGGAAAAAATAAAAAACAGCAACAACAAACACAATTTTCAGCAGGAGTAAATGGAACACTTAATAAAATGAGATCGAATTATTAGAGATAAGAGGTGAAACTTTTGATAATATCAGTTATAACAATATTGGTAATTATTGTTTTAGCTTTGGTAATATACAATTATTCAGTTCATAAGAAAATAGAAACATATAGTAACCTAAACCAAAGAATAACTAGCCTAAATGTATTGCAAGAATTTATGAAAACATTGGGCGAAACTACCAGTATACAAGAGAAATTAGAAAACATAAATGATATATTGATAAGCAAATATTCAATAAAATATTCAACAATTGTAGTTTTTGATGGTGCAGAGTATGTTGTAAAAGCATCTAATGTAGATAGAAAACATTGGGATACACTAAAAAGCTTACAAAATGATCCAGTATTTGGTGATAGTATCAAAACAGCAACTCCTAAATATGTAACAGTAGACAATGAAAATGAAAAATTACCATATCAAAAAATGGAATTTGGAAGAGCAAAATGTGCAATATTCTTTCCTCTATATGTAGATAATGTATATATAGGTTATTGGATTATAGAGGGAAGTCAACCTCATGAATTTGATAAAATAGATACTACTATTTTAGAAGTAGTAAGAAACAATATTGTAACAATATTAAAAACAGTAGAAAATCAGGCAACAATTGAAAATATTGTTAGAGATGACCTTTATTCTGGTTTAAAATCAGCGGAATATTTATATGGTGAAGGTAAAAAAGTCATAGACAAATATACAACTTCAGCTATTTGTTTATTTAAAATTACTAATTTACCAGATATAAATGTGCAAGTTAGTAGAAAAACAGGAGATAGAGTAATAACTACTGTATCAAATTTTATGAAAAGCAATTTAGCTCAAGAATATATTTTTGTAAGATATATGGGACCAAAATTTGCAATTGTTTTTTCTGGAGCAGATAAAAATGGAGTATATAACTTCATGACAGACGCAAAAAAGAAAATGGAAGAATTAGATATAACAGCAGCAGAAGATTACATTCATGACAATGATGAAGAAGAAGTGGTAGTAAGTCCTAAAATAAGAGTAGTTATATCTACATATTATAAAGGAACAGCTTTGGATGGAGCTTTTAAAAAATTAGAAGAGTACATAGATTCATCTAATGAAAATACAATAAAGAGCATATAGGAGGGATTCTTATGAATATTGATGAAACAATGAAGTTTGATGTGGAAAAAGAGCAAAACGCAAAAGCAAAAGAAATATTAAAAGAAGTATATAATGCGTTAAAAGAAAAAGGATACAATCCAATAAATCAAATAGTAGGGTATATACTATCTGGAGATCCAACATATATAACAAGTCATAAAGGTGCAAGAAACTTAATAAGACAAGTTGAAAGAGACGAATTGTTAGAAAAAATGGTTAAGGAATATATAGATATAGATGAGTAGAAAATTAGGTATAGATTATGGTTTAGCAAGAACAGGAATTGCAATAACAGATGAATTAGGCATAACAGCACAAGGTTTAGAAACAATTAACTCAAATGGTAATGATAAAATTATACTAAAAAGATTGGCTGAACTTTTAGAAATTTATGATATAGATACATTTGTTATTGGCAACCCTTTAAATATGGATGGTACTCCTAGCAAAAGGTCAGAGGAAACTTTAAAATTTATACATAAGCTAAAATCAAGATTTAATAATATAGAAATTGTATCTGTTGATGAAAGACTTACAACAGTAGAAGCACATAAAACAATGAATTATTTAAATATAGATAATAAAAAGAAAAAACAAATTGTAGATACAATTTCAGCAATATATATATTAGAAAGTTATATTAATAAATAGAGCTGTTTTTGGGGACACCTCCCAAAAACAGCTCCAAAACATCTAAAGGGTCAAGTGAAAAGTTAAATGAAAACATCTAAAGAAATATTCATTATGTAAAACACTTGATTTTTAAGTCATTATGTTGTAAAATAAATATATGTGTTTATGAATAATTTTTAATAAGGAGGAAATAATAATGGCAGCAGTATATTCAGCAGGAGATTTTAGAAATGGAACAACTTTTGAAATGGAAGGAAATGTATATAGAGTAGTTGAATTTCAACATGTTAAACCAGGAAAAGGTTCAGCATTTGTTAGAACAAAAATAAAGAATGTTATAACAGGAAGTGTAATTGAAAAAACATTCAATCCATCAGAAAAATTCCCAGCAGCACAAATTGAGAAAAAAGAAATGCAATATTTATATGAAGATGGAGGTTTATATTATTTCATGGATAATGAAACATATGAACAAATTCCACTTAATAAAGATCAATTAGGAGATAGTCTAAAATTCCTAAAAGAAAATATGGATGTAAAAGTGCTTTCATATAAAGGAAAAGTATTCTCAATTGAACCACCAATATTTGTAGAATTAGAAGTTACATATACAGAACCAGGATTTGCTGGAAACACAGCAACAACATCTGGAAAACCTGCAACATTAGAAAATGGTTATCAATTAAATGTTCCAATGTTTGTAAATATCGGCGATGTAGTAAGAGTTGATACTAGAACAGGCGAATATATGGAAAGAATTTAAAAGAAAGGAAATGTTATGGCAGAGTTGAATAGAAATTATAATAAAATTATTTCAGAATTAGAGGAAAGAATAAAAAATCCTCAAGAATTAGAATTTGTTAAAAGTAAAATTTCAGAATTAACATTAATGTTTATGGATACTGTTGATAGTTTAGTTGAAAACAGTGACAAAATAGTAAGAATGGAAAAACAAATTAATAAAATTCAAAAATCATTAAAAACAATTGAAGAAGATATTTATATTAATGATGAAGATGACGATGATGAGGAATGCAATTGTGATGAATGTGAACATGAATACTGCATGGGAGACCAAATGCATGACAATGATAGCGATGAAGATTATGAGTTTGAAATCGTATGTCCATATTGTAATCATGAATTTGTAACAGGAAAAGAAGCTAATTTGAAAGATGAAATAGAATGTCCAAACTGCCATAATATAATAGAATTAGATTGGGACGATTACTGTGATGGTGAATGTAATCATTGCAAAGACATTTGCTATTCTCAAGATGAAGAAGAAGCAGAATTAGAAGTAAATGAAGATGAAGCAAATGATTATAAAATAACAAGCAGTGAAAATGATGAAAAAGATAAGAAGAATAATAAAAAAGAGAATGAAAAGCAACAAGAGAATAATGAGAATGAAGATGATATGTAATTATTATTAGACATATAATGAGTTACAGTTCACCATGATATTATAAAAATACAAATATATATTGTAAAATATTAAAAATAATCTAAGGGGTTGACAGCAACTCCTTTTTCTTTTATTGTAAAATGCAAGTGACATCCAGTAGTAGCACCATTAGTTGGATTTCCATTAGAATCCTTGTAAGGATTGTTATTGATTCCATATACATTTTTAGGTCCAACATAACCTATTAATTCACCTTTTTTTACTTCTTGATTACGCTTCACAATAAATTGAGGAGAAAGATGACAATAAGATGCAGAAATATCTGGATAATTAGTAAGTTTTAAAACAATTGTGTATCCTCCACCAGCACCCCAACTTGCAAAGGTAATTATTCCGTCTTCAATTGCATAAATATTAGTGTTATTGCTTGCTGGTATATCTATGCCAGAATGGTAACTAGATGCTCCGGCAGTAGGAGATGTTCTTTTACCAAAATATGAAGATATATAAGTGTAGCCAGGTATTGGCCAGAAAAATCCATCACCAGATAATTTTAATTCTTCATAGTATTCATCTGTATAGTAAGCATTTGAGGAATACATAATAGGAACGAAGAACATAGAAATAAATAAAATGAAAATAAAAATAGACATAAAAAGTTTGTTAAAAAGTTTTTGCATAATACCTCCAAACTTTTAGTGCCCATAATAATAAAGTAACATAATTTAGAATAAAAGTCAATGGAAATTTTTAAAATTGTAGTGTTACAATTGATGTGAAACAAAATAAATAGAAAAAAAGTGATTCAAGTAGTATAATTGAATTGTCA
>CALXZS010000113.1 GCA_944393305.1 uncultured Clostridia bacterium
TTTTCGGATGAAAAAATGTTAAAAACATTTACAAAAGTAAAATTTACTTTGAAAGATGGAAGTATATTGTGGATTAAAGATATATTGACAGATATACAATCATATTATATAAAAGTATTTTAAATATTAAGAAAATGCTTACCTAAGCTTTAATATTATATTCTTTCGCATTTCACTTCGCGGTTCGCTTGCGCTCAGCGCTCGCACGTTACGCTTCGCTCCTACGTCGCCTACGCTCACTTGAAATGCTTAAGAACATATATTAAAGCTAAAATAAAATTTAATTATAAAATGTTTGGAGGTTATTATGAAATATTTTGGTACAGATGGAATTAGAAGAATTGCTAATACTGAACTTACACCAGAATTAGTTTACAAAGTAGCAAAAGCAGGAGCATATGTTTTAGCAAAACACTCAAATCATACTCCTACTATATTAATAGGAAGAGATACAAGAATATCTGGAACTTTAATAGAAAGTGCTATGACAGCAGGTTTTTTAAGTTATGGTGCAAATGTTAAGCTTTTAGGAGTAATACCAACACCGGGTGTTGCGTATTTGACAAAAAAATTAAAAGCAGATGCTAGCGTTGTAATATCTGCATCACACAATACATATGAATTTAATGGAATTAAATATTTTAGTAATAAAGGAATGAAAATTCCAGATAGCCTAGAAGAAGAAATAGAAGAAGTGCTTGAATCAAATAAAATAGAAGAATTGAAAGCAGAAAGTAATAAAATAGGAGTTTCAGAAATAAGAGAAGACTTATTAGATGAATATTTGTATTTCTTTAGGAAAAACTTTGAAGATGAATTTGAAAACTACGATAATGATGATTTTGTAGTAGCAATAGATACTGCAAATGGAGCTACATCAGTTATTGCAGATAAAGTTTTTACTGCACTTGGAATAAAACATTATATAATTAACAATACACCTAATGGAATAAATATTAATGATAATTGTGGTTCAACTCATCTAGATATGTTAAAAAAATTCGTTACTGCTAATAAATGTAATTTGGGAATTGCATATGATGGTGATGGAGATAGATGTCTAGCTGTTGATGAAAATGGAAATGAAGTTGATGGCGATATTATAATGGCAATTATTTCAAATAAATTAAAGAAAGAAAATAAACTTGCAAAAAATACTCTAGTAGCAACAGTTATGAGTAATTTAGGAATGAGTAAATATGCAAAAGAAAATGGTATAAACTTTGAACAAACAAAAGTTGGAGATAGATATGTTCTAGAAAATATGCTAAAAAATGGATATAATCTTGGTGGAGAACAATCTGGTCATATTATTTTCTTAGATTATAACCCAACAGGAGATGGAATACTAACTTCTCTAATGCTTATAAGATGTATGCTAAGTGAAAAAAAGAAAGTTTCAGAGCTTGCGAAAATAATAAAAATATATCCTCAAGTTTTAATTAATGCAAAGGTTGCTTCAGAAAAGAAATATGACTTTGATAAAGATCTAGAAATAAAAGAAAAAATAGAAAAACTAGAAAAAGAATTTGCTGGAAATGGTAGAGTTTTAATTAGAGCCTCTGGAACAGAACCTTTAGTTAGAGTTATGATTGAAGGAGATGACCAAGAATATATTACTAAAAAAGCGAAAGGACTTGCAGAATTTATAAGTGAAAAGTTAAAGTAGAAGAATTATTAAAGTAAACAATTTGACATGATTCAAGATACATGTTATAATAAAAAGCGTAAACGTAAGCGGTATTGACCATGTGAACCCCTCTTGGGGTAAAAAGAAAGGGTGGTAAGAAATCAAAATACATCAATCCAATTTTAGACAAAGAAGGAGTGATTTTTTGTGCGTTTCGACAAGTTCATGTGGCATTATACCAATATAGCTGTTTTGGTTATTATAGTGGCTGTAATAGTACTTGCTTGTATTATGCTTTTTAATTAAAAAAGACGTAAAAACTGTAAAGCAACCATCCTTTAGAATCCCCGAAGCGATTTTCGCTTCGGGGATTTCCTTTGGAACGAAAATTGATTGAAAAGTAGTATATGATATGATAGAATAAATATTATAGAAAGGAAATTGTGAAATGATAGAATCTAAAGGATGGAATTGGGAAATAGTGAAAGAAGATAAAAATAGTATATGGAAAAATCCAAGTATAGAATCTTATTACTTAGTTAATAGATGGAAAAGTAAGAATAAAAAAGATTTCTTAGATTTAGGGTGTGGTTTAGGACGACATTCAATTTTATTTGGCAAAAATGGATTTAATGTTTTTTGTTTTGATATTAGTGAAAATGCTATTGATAGAACTAGAAAATGGGCAGAACAAGAGAATTTAAGTCTAAATTTTAAAGTTGGAGATATGCTAAATTTGCCATATGAAGATAAAAGTATAGACTGTATATTATGTAGAAATGTCATATCACACACAGATACTGAGGGCATGAAAAAAATAATTGAAGAACTAAAAAGAGTATTAAGAAAAGATGGAGAATGTTATTTAACTCTGGGTTCAAAGGACTCATGGGCATATAAACAAAACTGGCCAATAGTTGATGAAAATACTAAACTTAGAATGGAAGAGGGTCCAGAATATAAAGTACCTCATTTTTATGCAGATTATGATTTGATAAAAGATTTATTTAAGGAATTTTCTATCGAGAAAATAAATCAAATAGAGAATTTTTATGAAAAAGATGAGGAAACTTACACATCATTCCATTATCATCTTTTAATAAAAAATATGTAATATAAATGTAATAAAATCTTAATATAAAAGATATTGCAAAAAAAAATAAATAGTATATAATTAAATAAACTAAAACAAAGGAGGAAATAGCTATGCCAATTATTGATTTTACAAATCCAATATATGTTGTTGTAGCACTTGTATTAGTTCTATTATGTGGTTTTCTTGCAAACCAATATAAGAAAAACACAATACCTTGTATAGTATTATTAGTATTCTTAGCAATATTAGTAGGACATACAATAGAATTATCTGCACTAGCCGATACAGCAAATCTAGCAGTTTTTGCAGTATCAATTGCAGTAGATGAAATATTTATATTTATTTCATTCTTAATGTTCTTATGGTTAGATAAAATTCAAGTAGAAGCAAGTAAAACAACAAAAGGTGGAAAGAAATCTACAAAGTCAAAGAACCAAGAAAAAATAATTGAAAAAGATGGCTTAGATGTACTTTGGAAAAAAGTATAATGAAAATTATATAAAGATTTTCGAAAGTTTTTAAATCAATTCCTGCAAAATGGAATTGATTTTTTTCCCATTTTGTAATATAATACATACGTTGTATTAAAACAAAAATAAAAGTCAATAATAAAAATAATAAAATTCAAAATTTTAGGAGGTAATATTATGATTTCAAAAAGAAAAGTTGTTTTAGTAGGAACAGGATTTGTAGGAATGAGCATGGCATATGCATTAGAAAATCAAGGAGGAGTGAATGAACTTGTTTTAATAGATGTTTTAAAAGATAAAGCAGAAGGAGAAGCTATGGATTTAGCACATGGGCTTTCTTGCGCTCCAAGTAGAATAGAAATAAAAGCAGGAGATTATGACGAATGTGCAAATGCAGATATTGTCGTAATTACAGCGGGAATTGCTCAAAAACCAGGACAAACAAGACTAGAACTTGCAAAAACTAATGCTGGAATAATGAAAGACATAACGAAACAAGTTGTAGCTTCTGGATTTAAAGGAATATTTGTTATTGCAACAAACCCAGTAGATTTAATGACATATGTAGTAGAAAAAGTATCAAATTTTCCTAAACATAAAGTAATAGGTTCAGGAACAGTTTTAGATACATCAAGATTAAGATATTTACTTGGAGACAAATTAAAAATATCTCCTAAAAATATACATGCATATATAATGGGGGAACATGGAGATTCATCATTTGTGCCATGGTCACATAGTTATGTTGGATGTAAACCATTAATTCAAATATTAAAAGAAAGAGGAAAAAGTGAAAAAATACTTGATGAAATATATACAGAAGTACAACAAGCAGCTTATGAAATAATAAATAGAAAAAAAGCAACATATTATGGTATTGGTTTAGGTTTAGCCAAATTAGTTAAAACAATACTAAACAATGAGCATGAAATATTAACAGTATCAACATATTTAGATAATAATTATGGTCATTCTGGACTATACATTGGTGTACCAGCAATAATTAGTAATAAAGGTGTAGAAGATATACTTAATATTAGCTTAAATGAAGAGGAACAAGCAAAATTTGATAAAAGTGTTAGTGTTTTAGAAGAAATGAAAAAAGATATAGATAAAGAAATAGAAAAAGATTAATCTACGAAAGTTGACACTTGAAATAATTAAGTATACAATAAATGTCAAGTAGGAGGTAGATAAATATGTCATTAGTTACGACAAAAGAAATGTTTAAAAAATCAATTGAAGAAAAATTTGCAGTAGGAGCTTTCAATATAAATAATATGGAGTTCGTACAAGCTATTATGGATGCAGCATATGCTGAAAAATCACCAGTCATATTACAAACTTCATCAAGTGCAATAAAATATGC
>CALXZS010000114.1 GCA_944393305.1 uncultured Clostridia bacterium
GTTTTATATGGTAATAAAAAAAGTCAAGAATTAGATGAAAGCATAGAATTAATCTATACAATGATAAAAGAAAATATAGGCAAATCAGCTAGTGCTATTGGAAGTAGGTTTATGGATATTCATAAAAAGATATTCTTAGGGGAAATGGAAACAGAGGAAAGAAAAATAGAAAGTAATCCATTTGAATTATTAAAAATAATATTAAACAAAGATATTGTTATGTCTAATACAGCAGAAACCATAAAACAATATATTGAAACACAAAGAGAAAATCCAGAATCACAAGAAGAGTTTTATGAAATAATGAAAAATGCATATGGTGATAAAGCTTTAGAAATATTAAAATCGAGACCAGGACTAAATGTTCATACTATAAATTCATTAGAAATATTTAATGAAAATATATTAAATAATTTTGAAATCGGCTTTGTACATGACTTATTAAGTTATAACTTTAGAGACTTTTCTAGTTTTATGAATATTGTTAAAGATGAATCAAAACTAAAAATTTTTAAAGATTATTATTATGTTTTATCAGAAGTATTGGGACAAAATGCAGAAACAATGCAAAAAGCTATAAGTGAATATATATTTAATGAAAAACTATTACAAGATACAGAAAATAAAGAACTTACAGACAAAGAGTATCAATCATTAATATCAGTACTTGTTTCAGATAAAAATCCATATAATATAAGAACTTTGCAAGAATTAGATAGGTATGAACAAATAAGTAATGAAAAAATAAAAAGAGTGTTAGAAACTTTAGAAAAGCAAATTGACTTTGAAGGAAAGAAGGAAGAATCGGAGAAACACGAGATTATAAAAACTATAAAAAAAGAAATTTGCAAATATTTTATGGGTATTCATTATTCAGAAGACAAGATAGATAATTATGGTACAAATATTGCTTATTTATGTGCTTTATATGATATTCAAAGTGAAAAGAGTAAAACCGAGATTTACTCTAATGAAGAGCAGGAAATGCTAGATATAATGCACTTTATATATAAAGAAAGTGATCCAGAAAAATTAATAGAATTGGCTGAAAAATTTCAAGAGCACGAAGTAGCTAAAAATCCTTTAATAGCATATCAAGTAGCTCAGAAAGTAGAAGAAAATGAATTAGCTATTTATAATGAGTCCTTATTAACTGTTGAAAAAATGGAAGAATTATGCAGTAGAGAAGAAAATAAGTCTTTAATTGAGAAAAAAATAATAAATGGGCAAACAGTATATATATTAGAAGGTATTCCTTTTAATATATTAGTGCATGATTCAGGCAATATGAATCTTGAAGACTTAATAAATTATGATGGTCAACTAGGTAATGGAGTTATTTGCTCAAGAAATTTATCAGGTGCAGTTTTAAATAAAGCTCATAAAAAATATGACGGTGGACAATGGGGAACATATGGATATACAAATGTGGATGGAGTAATGGCAAATAACAATTCGGATGCAAGCACTGACCATTTTGCAAAATTAATTAGAACAACTGGAAGTATTTCGGTGAAATTAAATAAAGAAATAACGGAAAAAGATGCAGAAACTGCTTTCACTAGAAGGTATAGGTCTCATGAAAAAATATCAAATGCAAACCATGGAGGAAAAAGATTGCCAGATGTTTATGTAAGTTTTATAAACGATGCAAGTGAAGATTTTGAAAGTAAAATCTCAGGTCCAGATAAATATGGAATACCAACAGTTGTTATAGATTTATCAAAATATGTTGATAGAGAATTAGATAAAGAGAACACAGAAGAAAGAAGTGATAGATAAATGGATAAAGAAAAAATAAAAGAAAATGCAAAAAAGCTAAATCAGGGAGATACAAAAAAATATAGAGATAGCATAAAAGAATTAGTAAATAAATATCCAAGTTATTATAAAAACAAAAATTATGCTGAAAAATTTAAATAAAAGAGGAAAAAATGAAAGTCTTTGAAATCATACTAATAATCATAATTCTAGCTACATCAATATTAATTGGTTCTCCAATTAGCTATAATTGTTTGCCAATTAATATTGTAGTAAGTTTTATAGGAATAATTTTTTTTATATACTTAGGATTTATAAAAAAAGAAAAAATATTAAACAATAAACTAGATATTGCAATATTAATATTAAGCATATCACCAGTCATACCAATAATATTTAATACATATGTAAGCTTGGAAGATAGCATAATATCTATACTAAAATATATTTCATGTTTTATCATTTATTTATTAACAAAACATATTATAAAAGGTAATAAAAAAAGTAAAAATCTAATAATAAACATTATTATTCTATCATTAGTAATTTTAAGCATCATAGGAATAGACAATATGTCAACAAGAATTTTCAGCGATATGTTAGAGAGTATAGGTCTTCCATATGTAGTAAACTTAGAAAATAGAATGTTTTCAAGTTTGGGTTATGCAAATTCATTTGCAATTATACTTGGAATATCTATAATATTAATAATAGATCAAATAGTACATAGAAAAGGAAAAAAATACGAATTAATATATTCTGGAATACTATTTTTAAACTTAGCCTGTCTACTTTTAACATCATCAAGAACAGTATTAATATTACTTTTTGTTGCAATAATAACTTACTTATTAATAGATAAAAATAAAAAGAAAACTATATATACAATATATCCATTAATATATACAGGCATACTTTCTTTAATATATGGTATAATGTGGAATAGTGGACAAATTGTGTGGATAACAACAGCAATTTGCTTTGTAATTGCAGTGTTTATGCAATATTTACTAGATAAATTATATAAGAGAATAGAAAGAATATCTAAAAAAAGTTATATTATTATTATATCTAGTTTAATAATAATGGCTGTAATAGCAGTTATTGTAGGAATAAAATTAACTGTACCACTTACACTATTTTTACCAGATACAAGCAGTAATGATGTAAAATATAAAATACAAAATATAGAACCTAATACAGAATATTCACTAAAATTTGATATAATAGCAAAATCGACAACTCAAAACATAAATAATTACAAAATAATTATAGAAGAAGAAAATAAATATTATGATAAAGTAGCTGAGCATGAAATAGAATTTAACAATTTTGAAGGAATAAAAGAAATAAAATTCACATCAACAGAAGAAACGGTTGAATTAGCATTATACTTTAAAAGTGAATATAAAATAGCACAATTAGGACTTACTGTAAAATCATTAAAAATTAATGAAAATGAACATCCTCTAAAATATTTATATTTACCAGTAAATTTAGTAGATAAATTAAAAGATATAAATATAAATGATAAAAGTGTATGGGAAAGAGGTACTTACTATCTAGATTCACTAAAAATTATAAAAGATAATATATTTACAGGAATTGGTGGAAATGGATGGAAATACACATACGTAAATGTTAGCTCATATAATTATTCATCAACAGAAGTTCATAGTTATTTATTACAGGTATTTTTAGAAAATGGAATAATTGCTTTAATGGCACTTTTGACAGTAATTATTATATTAATAATATGGTTTGTAAAAGATAGAAAAAACAATTTATCAATAGTTGTAGCAATCTTTTTATTACTTATCCATAGTTTTGTGGATTTTGATATGTCATTTTTATATATAATGATGCTAGCATTTATAATTTTAGGAATGATTTCATCAAGCCATGAAGAAATAAAAATAAATAAAATAACGAATATAACAATAAGTGTAATTCTTATATTAATATTCACATTAACAGGAGTAGTTGGAATAGGTAAGATACTAAAAGTTAAGGATAATTCACAATTTGAAATTATGGAACTGGTAAACAATCATTAATATAATGAAGCAATAAATTTATTAAAGGAAAATCGAAAAAAAGAAAGGTATATTACCGATTTTAGCGAAATAATTAATATAGACTTTGAAAAAGTAAATGATGAAAATTTGAATTATTTATATGAAATTCTAAGTAAAATACCAGTAACAACAAATGTGGCATATAATATGCAGAAAAATGAATTGATAAACCAAATTATAAATAAAACGCAAAATCAAGAAATTAAAGAAAAATTTATGAAAGTAATTGTAGAACAAAATGAAGCAAATATAGAAATGATAAAAAATAAAGAAAAAAATAGACTAACAGATAAAGAAATAGATAATTATTTAAATGAGCAACAAGAAATATATGAAAATGTAAATATATTGATATAAAAAATGTTTTTAGGGACACCTCCCAAAAACAGCTTGAAACGTAAAAAATTTTGTTACACATAATCTTGCTATTTTATAGTCTATATTGTAAAATATAAACAGTTATAAAAAAAATGGAAGTGAGAATATGAAAAAATTACCATATGGAATAAGTGATTATGAAAGATTAGTAGAAAATGATTATTATTACATAGACAAAACTATGTATATAGAAAAAATAGAAAATTTAGCAGAACCATATATAATATTTTTACGCCCAAGAAAGTTTGGAAAAACATTATTTACAAGCACAATAGAAAACTATTATGACATAAAAAAAGAATCAAAATTTCAAGAACTTTTTGGAGAAACATATATAGGAAAAAA
>CALXZS010000115.1 GCA_944393305.1 uncultured Clostridia bacterium
GAATTGGATGAAGTGGCAGATATTATAGATGAGCTAAACGAAAATCTAAATGGTGAAGAAGATAAAACAATAGCTATGTTCGATACAGGAGTAAATGTCGCAACAAAAATGCGTTATTTCTATAATGATTGGAATATAAGTAAAGTAACTAATTTCGGAGGGATGTTTGAAAATGTTCCAACCCATCCGGATTTTACTAAAGTAGAAGGAACATGGGATAGTAATGGTACTTTTACACCAAATAATTAAATATTAAAAAATATCCCCCTCAAGTTATTAAATAACTTGAGGGAGTATTCAACTTACTCATTTTCAAATTTTTGTAAAAAATATTGATAAATTCCATCTATTGTGGTATAAATATACTAGACTAAAAGGAAAGGTGGGACTTTTGTGCAAAATAATATAACAAACACAAATACATATGATGATTCAAAGAAAAAAATATTAATAGTAGATGATGAGCCATCAATACAAGACTTATTAGTTTTTAATCTAGAAAAAGAAGGATATAAAACAATAACAGCAAGTGATGGAGAAGAAGCAGTAGAAATGGCTTTAATACAAAAGCCAGATTTAATATTACTAGATGTAATGCTTCCAAAATCTGATGGGCTTACAGTTTGCAAAAAAATAAGACAAACACTAACAAAAACACCAATAATCATGCTTTCTGCAAAAGGAGAAGAAATAGATAAAATATTAGGACTTGAAATAGGTGCAGACGATTATATGACAAAACCTTTTAGTGTAAGAGAGTTAATTGCAAGAGTAAAGGCTAATCTTAGAAAAGTAGAACAAACAGACCAAGATGTAATAAACGCATTTTCAAGAGGAAATAAAATAGTTGTTGGTGATTTAAGTTTAGATTTAGATAAATTTGAAGTAGAGGTCAGAGGACAAACAGTAACAGACCTAACTAGAAGAGAATTTGAAGTATTAAAATATCTTGCACAAAAACCAGGACAAGTAGTTACAAGAGAAGATTTACTAGAAAAAGTATGGGGATACGAATACTATGGAGATATAAGAACAGTTGATGTAACTATTAGAAGAATAAGAGAAAAAATAGAAAAAAATACAGCAAATCCAAAAATATTAATAACCAAAAGAGGAGTAGGGTATTATATAGAATCTAAATAATTGGAGGCATATTGTGAAAAACTTTCAAATGAAAATAATACTATCAATATTTATAGTTGGAATAGTAATAATAAGCTTTATGGGAATATTCTTTTCAAATATATTGCTAAAGCCAAATCCATTAGAATATGTCAATTCAATTAGAGCTGTAACAATGATTTCACTAATATTTTTCTCAATATTTACTATTGTTATAGCAATTATAGAAGTGAAAAAATATATAGAACCAATGTCAAGAATGTTAAAAGGAGCGAAAAAAGCAGTTTTTAGTACAGACATAAACAACTTAGACCTTCAAGCTCCAGAAGATGAACTAACAGAATCAGTAAATGAAATAATAAAAGAACTAAAAGAAAATTTAAGAGATTCAAATAGTGAAAGAAAACAAAAAGAAACAATATTAAAACATATGACAGATGGAGTCATAACATTTAATATGAAAGGAAAAGTTACATATATAAATCCGGCAGCAAAAGAAATGTTAAATCTCAAAGAAGATGATGACACATTTAAAGATATATTTGGAAAATATCCGGATATTAATATGGAAAAAATCATATATTTAGATAGTTGGACTTCTTCAGAAAAGAAAATTGAAAATGAAAAAGGTTCAATGAATCTATTTTTTGTACCATTCAGAGATGAGATAGACATGCCAGCAGGTGTAATGGTAGTAATACAAGACATTACAGAACATGTAAAGTTAGACAATATGAGAAAAGAATTTGTTGCAGATGTATCGCATGAATTAAAAACACCAATTACATCTATAAAAGGATATTCAGAAACACTTTTAGATGGAGATTGCGACAAAGAAACCGAAACACATTTCTTAAATGTTATAAATGATAATGCAGATAGAATGGAAAAATTAGTACAAGACTTACTAACTTTATCAAAATATGATAGTAATAGAATAAGAAATAAACCTAAAGAATTTGATTTAGGAGAACTTGCTAAATCTTGCAAAGAAAAATTTGATATTGAAATAAAAAGAAAAAATCAGAATGTACAATGTTTTGTAACAGCTGATGTTCCATTAGTTTATGCAGATAAAGATGGAGTAGAAAGAGTTATTTTAAATATACTTAGTAATAGTATTAAATATACTCCAGAAGGCGGAAAAGTAGATATTTATGTAGGATATGTACATAATGACGCTTATATAAAAATAAAAGACACAGGTATAGGAATACCTAAAGAAGATTTAGATAGAATCTTTGAAAGATTTTATAGAGTTGATAAAGCACGTTCTAGAAAATTAGGAGGAACAGGTCTTGGATTATCAATAGCTAAAGAAATTATGGAAAAAAACGGGGGAAGTATAACAATAAAAAGTAAAGTTAATGAAGGTACAGAAGTAACAATAAAAATACCTGTTAAGAAATAGAGGAAGAAAATGAGTGATAGAGTAAAAAATATTTTAGAATGGATATATTGTTTTGTTATTGCAATTGTAATAGCAATACTAATTAAATATTTTGTAGGTACACCAACAATTGTTAAGCAAACCTCAATGTGGCCAACTTTAGAACAAAATGATAGATTAATTTTGAATAGAATATCAAGAACAATGAAAGAAATGCCAGAAAGAGGAGACATTATAACATTTGAAGCTCCAAGTAATAATGCAGAAGAACTAACAGCAGATGAAGTAGATAATCCAATAGCAAAATACGAAAATGAACCAACAGGAATATGGGAAAAATTTACTTATTATGTTTTAGAAATAAATAAAGATAGTTATATAAAAAGAGTTATAGCTCTTCCAGGAGAACATGTAGAACTAAAAGAAGGAAAAGTATTTATAAATGGAACAGAGCTTGACGAACCATATTTAACTGATGATGTTATAACAAATCCAGCAGGAGCATTAAGAGACTTTATTGTCCCAGAAAATTGTGTTTTTGCAATGGGAGATAATAGAGAATACTCTAAAGATTGTAGAGCTTTTGGTTGTATACCATTAGAAAAAATAGAAAGTAAAGTAGTATTAAGATTCTGGCCATTAAATAAATTTGGCACAGTGGATTAGGAGAATATTTTGTTTGAAAAAATAATAGGAAATGAACATATAAAAGAATCTTTAATAAAAGCAATAAATTCAAAATCAGTATCACATAGTTACTTGTTTATTGGAAAATCAGGTATAGGAAAAAAACTATTTGCCAAAGAATTAGCGAAAAAAGTTATGTGCTTGGGAGATGAAAAATGTGAATCATGCATAAAATTTGATGCAAATAGCAATCCGGATTTTCAAATAGTTGTTCCAGATGGAAAAACTGTGAAAATAGAGCAGATACGTAATTTACAAGCAAAAATATTGGAAAAACCGATTATATCTAGTAAAAAAGTATATATAATAGATGATGCTGATTCAATGTCAGAAGAAGCACAAAATTGTTTATTAAAAACACTGGAAGAACCACCAGAATATGCAATGATAATACTAATTTGTGCAAATGAAAATAGAATACTTGAAACTATAAAATCAAGATGTGTTATAATAAAATTTGAAGACTTAACAGATGAACAAATAGCAAGCTATTTGAACTTACAAGATAAAGAACTAATAAAATTATGTGGTGGTAGTTTAGAAAAAGCTAGCAAAATTCAAGAAAATAAAGAAATATATATGCAATTAAAACAATTAGCAAATACATTAGAAACAGGTAGCCTAATTGATTGCTTAAATTTTTCTAAAATGCTAACATCATTAAAAGACAATATTTTAGAGATATTAGATTACTTAAATATAATATTTTTTGAAAAATGTAAAAGTAATATAAACTGTGCAAAAGCTATAAGTACGATAGAAAAAACAAAAAAGAAAATAATTGCAAATAATAATTTTGATATGTCAATTGACTATATGTTAATACATATTTGGGAGGAATTACATGGTAAAAGTAGTAGGAGTTAAATTTAGAAAACCAGGAAAAATATATTATTTTAACTCGGAAAAATTAGACTTAAAAAAAGGTGATAATGTAATAGTTGAAACTACTTTAGGACAAGAATATGGAACAGTAGTAGTAAATCCTAGAGAATTTCCAGAGAATAAAATAGAAAATGATTTGAAAAAAGTCATAAGAATAGCAAATAAAGAAGATAGAAAACATCAAGATGACAATACAAGAAATGAAAAAAAGGCATTTGATATTTGCTTGAAAAAAATAAAAGAACATAAACTAAAAATGAATTTAGTAGAAGCAAGGTATGTTTTCGATAATTCAAAATTACTATTTTATTTTACATCAGATGGTAGAGTAGATTTTAGAGATTTAGTAAAAGATTTAGCAGCAATTTTTAAAACTAGAATAGAACTAAGACAAATTGGTGTAAGAGACGAAATAAAAAGAATGGGCGGAAATGGAATATG
>CALXZS010000116.1 GCA_944393305.1 uncultured Clostridia bacterium
TAGTATTTGCTTTGGTACTTATGGCACTAACAAGAATTGTTGCTTTAGGTTCAATTGCAGCTGCAATATTATTCCCAGTATTATGTTTCTTTATAACAAATAATTACACAGGTGGAGATGATCCATCAACAAGAATGTCTTATTTAATATTTGGAATAATAATGGCTTTAATAGTTATATTTAATCACAGAACAAATATACAAAGAATGGCGAGTGGAACAGAAAATAGATTAATATTCAAGAAATAGCGATTGGAGGATTACAAATGAATAAAAAAATTGCAGTTATAGGTAGTGGTAGTTGGGGCTTAGCTCTAAGTAATCACTTAGCAGAAATAGGAAATGACGTAAAAGTATGGTCTTTTACAGAGGAAGAGAAAAATTTAATAAATAATGAACATAAATGCAAATTCATACCAGATATGGTTTTAGATGAAAAAGTAGTTTGCTCTAACGACTTGAAAGAAGTTGTTCAAGAGGCTGAATATATTTTTCATGTTACACCATCTAAATTTACTAGAAACATATTTAAAGATTATAAAGAATATGTTCAGAATAAACCAGTTATAATATGTTCAAAAGGTTTTGAAAATGATACATTAAAAACTTTAGATGAAGTAATGAGAGAAGAATTGCCAAACGTAAAAATAGGTGCATTATCAGGTCCTAGCTATGCTTCAGAAGTATCTAGACATATTCCAACAGCAATTATTCTAGCGTCAAAGCATGAAGATATTTTAGATGATGTTTCAGAATTATTAATGAATGAATATATGAGAATATATAAATCAAAAGATATAATTGGTGTTGAAGTTGGAGGAGCATTAAAAAATATTATAGCATTTTGTGCAGGAATTTGTGCTGAACTAAATTTTGGTACAAATGCTCAATCAGCTTTAATTACTAGAGGACTTGCTGAAATTACAAGGCTTGGTTTAAGTATGGGAGCTGAAAAAGATACTTTTTATGGTTTATCTGGACTTGGTGACTTAATTTTAACTTGTTCTAGTGATGAAAGCAGAAATAGAAGAGCAGGAAGATTAATTGGTAAAGGACTTAGTATTGATAAGGTAAAAGAAGAAATTGGAATGACAATTGAAAGTATCGATAATATTGAAGTTGCAAAGAAATTAGCGGAAAAATATAATGTTGAAATGCCAATTGTCAATGCAGCATATAATATTTTATATAATGATTTAAAACCAAATGATGCAGTTAATGCTTTAATGCAAAGAGCTAAAAAATTCGAAAATGAATAAATTTTTCATCTCGCGTAAATAATATATGCGAGGTGAATTTAGTTTGAACGAAATTTCATGACTATATAAACCTTTATAGTGAAGCTGGAAAGGAATGAAATTTTATGAAAGGAAAAATTAGTAAATATTTTTTCATAGCATTAATTGTTATTTTAATTATAATGTTTTTTATTTTAATATATATTAGTTTTTTTTCTAATAATTCAAGTAGTGACGAGTATGCTACTTTGAAAGAGAAGGGAAAAGATGAGGTACTTTATTTAGATTACGTAATAATAGATTCTTTAAATAGATTAAATAATATTTCATATTCTAGATATGATGTATTAATTGAGGAAGTAAAAGAAAATGATCAGCAAAATTCCTCACAATCTAGTGAAGGAGGGGCTTCAGCACAAGGACAAAATGGAAGTAGTAGTGAGCAAGGTTCAAGTGAAGAAGCTGGCTCAGAGCAGTCAACTGACCAGAGTGAAAATAAGTCCTCAAGATTATCTAAAACAGACTCACTTTTGAATGCAGATTATAACACTATTTCATGGGATGAAATTTCATATTCGATAGAAACTTTATACACTGCTTGGCCAACAATTACATTGGATTTGCAGAAATTAAATGTTAGTAATGAAGATATTTCTAATTTTGGTGTGACACTTGATGGAGTGGCTCAATCTATTAAAAATAATGATAAAAGTAATGCTTTAATTAACTTATACAATTTATATACATTTTTACCTAAATTTTTATCTCATTTTGCTAGTAATGACTCTGAAATAAATTTATACAATGCAAAAGCTTATCTTCTTAATGCTTATATTTCAGCAGATAAGAATGATTGGCAAGGTATGAGCAATAATATAGATAATGCATTAAATTCTATGCAGGCTATTATGAATTCGGGTTCAGTAAATGATAATAAAAAATCTACATTTGATAAAGCTATTGTTTTACTTCAAGATATAAAGAGTGGTATTAGTATAGAAGATAAAGAAATTTTTTATTTGAAATATAAGCTTGCGATTGAACAGTTAGAAATAGTAGAGGTGTAAAAAAATAGAACGGAAGTTTAAAGTTTCCGTTCTATTAATTTTAATTATTTTTCTTCTACATTTTGAGCTTTATTTTGTTCATTTCCTTTTGGACAATTTTTAGAAGAATTATTTTTCTTATCTTTTTTACAATCTTTGTTCTTAGCCATAAGAACACCTCCAATCTTGATTGACTAATTATATTATTGACAGAAAAATGAAAATTATACATAGGCAGTATATTATTCACATATACTTAAAGTTCACATAATTGACTTTGAACTGAAAATTTGATACAATTATAAATAGTATTTATTTGAAGGGAATTAATATATTATGATAACTTTAGAAGAATTAAAAAGATGTTCTTTAAGTAGATTAGAAAAAATAGCTAAGACATATCCGGAATTAATTATAGACAATGCCATAGATATATTTGAAGATGATTGGACAGCATTTTTGGAAATTTTACCATTCTTAAAAGATAAAAGTATAGAATCAGACAATAAACTAGAAAAGATTATTGGTGCAAATTTAGAAGAAATATCAAAAAGTTTACTAATTGAACCAAGTGAAATGGATGATAATATAGATTACGACTGGGATTATAGAATAGAAATTGCAGAAAGATATAAAAAAACAATCAGCATACTAATTAATGAACTATTAAAAGATGGAAATTGTTCATATTTAGATATAGAAAGAAAAAATTCTGGAGCTTTTACACATGTTTATAAAATTGGAAACAAGGTATTAAAAATTGGAACACCAAAATTATTACATAAAATTCCAAATCATAGAAGAATAATACAACCTTTATTAAGGAGAGAATTACCGTCTTCTGGTGAGGGAGCTATATATGTAGAGGTTGAAGAAGCTGTGGAACCAGTACATGACCCAAGATATTTTAAACAATTATATGAAATATACAAAGAGCTAAGAGATGATGGACTTATATGGGGAGATCCTAAACTTGCAAATATAGGAATACTACAAAAAGAAAATA
Source organism: uncultured Clostridia bacterium (assembly GCA_944393305.1). Lineage (GTDB taxonomy): Bacteria > Bacillota > Clostridia > TANB77 > CAG-508 > CAG-793. Next base: position 3,290 of record CALXZS010000116.1, read on the forward strand.
AACAAGTCCTTCATGGTGAGCATCTTCCGGTAGATTATAAAACTTTAGGATTTATGAACAATCCAATTGGAAAACCTCTAAAAAAAGGTCAATTAGTTATAATAGATATGGACTATATCTTTGAAGAAGGTGACCCAAATATATACAGGTGTAAATTGTCTGAAACTTATGAAGAAAGGTATCAGCAAGAAGAGTGGATGAAAGAGTTTGGAGAAAGGTAATTGATTAAAAAATAGAAAAATGAACCCTAAAAAATATAAAAACATTAAATTGGTGAAAAATTTAGATAAAGCTAATTGTGTAACACATTCCGGATGTTTTCATGTTGATGATGTTATTTCTACAATTTTTTTGAGGAAAATATTGAAAAATGTAAAATTAATAAGAGTGCCTAGTACAGAAAATTTAGAACTAAAAAATAAAATAGTCTATGACATAGGACTAGGAGAATTTGATCATCATCAAGTAAATAGGAACGGAAAAAGGAAAAATGGAATTTATTATTCATCAATAGGTTTATTGTGGCAAAGGTTTGGCAGAAATTATTTAGCAGATTTAAAAATAAAAAATATAGATAAAACTTTTGAGTATATAGATAATGAATTAATACAATATATTGATGCAACAGATAATATGCAATTTAACTATTTAAATGGAAAAATATCACCAGATTTTGTGAAATTTTACAATCCTCAATGGAATGAAAAAATATCTGAGAATGAAGCTTTTTTAAATGCTATAAGGTCGGCAGATGAGTTCTGGAATATTTATCTAAAACATGCAATAGCAGAAGTAGAAGCAATAGATTTTATTTTAAGTGAAGTGCAGGAGGCTAAAGAATGTTATTTAGTATTTGAAAAAGAAATTCCTTATAGAAAAGCTGTAAAACTTATAAATAGTAACGTAAAATACTTTATATTTAAATCGCGAAGAGAAGGATATGATATAAGAATTATAAAAGATTCAGTTAGATTTAATAACGAAATTGTGCATGCTAAAAATATAGCTGAAGCTAGGAAATTAACTAAAATAAAAGACTTACTATATGTGGACTTTAATGGAAAATTATGCTGTACAAAAACTTTAGATAGTGCAATAATGCTTGTGAAGTATAATGAAAAAATATTATAATATAGGAGAGAATATATGCAAATACTAATATTAAATTTAAAATTAATAATTATTTCTCTAATAAATATTGTTAGACA
>CALXZS010000117.1 GCA_944393305.1 uncultured Clostridia bacterium
AATACTCCCTGCTTTCCAGTTAGTCCTTTAATTTTGCATATTTCAAAATATCCTTCTATTTTTTCATTAACACCACCAATTGCTTGTATTTCACCTTTTTGATTTACTGAACCTGTTACTGCAATTCCTTGATTTATTGGTATTCCTGAAAGATTAGATAAAAGAGCATATAATTCTGTACTAGATGCACTATCTCCATCAACTCCATTGTATAATTGTTCAAAACATATACTTGCTGTAAGTGAAAGTGGCATATCTTTTGCAAATTTCTCTCCTAAATATCCATTTAGAATAAGTATTCCTTTTGAATGTGATGAGCCAGATAGTTCTACTTCTCTTTCTATATCTATTATTCCTTTTTTGCCAGTATAGGTATTTACTGTAATTCTTACTGGTTTTCCAAACGAATAATCTCCAATAGACATAACTGTTAAGCCATTTATTTGACCAACTTTTTCTCCTTCTGTATCTATTAAAAGTGTTCCATCTGTTATCATTTCTGTATATTTTTCATCATATTTCTTTAGTCTATTTTTTCTTTCTTCTAATGCTTTATCTATATATTCTTTTGTAACTACTTTTTCTTTATTTAGTTTTGCCCATGTAGCCGCTTCTGCAATAACTTGAGATAATTCGCCAAATCTTGTTGATACTCTATTTTTGTTATTTGCAAGCCTTGTTGAATATTCTGCAAGTCTTGCAACTGCAAATTTATCTAGATGTGGCAATTCATCGTCTTCACAATATCCATGAACAAATCTTGCTAAATCTTTTAAGTTTTTATCATTTAATGGTGCATCGTCTTCAAATTCTACTTTTATTTTAAATAATTTTCTAAAGTCACTATCTACTGAAAGTAATGTTTGATAAACATTTTCATTACCTATTATAATTACTTTTAAATCTAATGGAATTGGCTCTGGTTTTAATGATACTAATACCATTGAAGTTTTTTGGTCAACAGAGTTATCTATTCCTATTTCTTTATTTCTTAATACTTTTTTTAGATTGTCATATGCTGCTGGATTGGTTAGTAAATCATTTGCTTGAAATATTATATATCCACCATTTGCTTTATGAAGTAGTCCTGGTCTTATCATTGTATAGTCAGTTTTAAGTATTCCATAATGATTTTCATATTCTAGTCTACCAAAAATATTACCAAAGCTATAATTTGAATCCATTATAACTGGTGCACCTTCTTGCTGGCTATTATCTATAAATAAATTTACTTTGTAATTATCCCAAGGGTTTGGCTCTATTATTTTTGCCTGTATTTCTTGATTTTTAGGTTCTTCTGCTATAAATTTATTTATATTTCTTAAAATATCTTTTTTCACACCTTCTAAGAATTTATTTATTTTTTTATTTCTTTTGAATTTTGATTTTACAAATGAAATATGTCCTTCTATTGAAAGTGATACTATACTAGATTGCCATTCTGAAACTTTTTTCTCAGATTCTTGTTCTATTTCTTTTATTTTTCCTATTACTTGAATTATTTGTTGTTGAACTATTGTTGAATTTTCTTCATATACTTTTTTTATTTCTTCATCTAATTTATCAAAATCTTCTTCTTTTATTATTTTTCCATCTACAATTGGCATCATGTATATTCCATTATCTGATGCTTTTACTTGAAATCCATATTTTGCTGATTGTGTATTTAAATCATCTAAAAGTTTTGTTCTTTTTTCTTGATATTTTTGTAATATTACATTTTTTTCTTTTTCAAAATCATTGTTTTTGAATGTACTTTTTATTTCATTTTTTATATCTTTTATAAATCTATCCATTGCATCTACAAATTCTTTTCCTTGTCCTGCTGGAAGACTTAATGCAACTGGTTCATTTGGATTTTCAAAATTGTATAAATAGCACCAGTCTGGTGGTGTTTTTTTGTTTTTGCATATTTTATTTAAGTAATTTTTTGTATACATTGTTTTTCCAACGCCTGATGGTCCTTCTAAATAAAGGTTATATCCATTTACATCTACATTTAGTCCAAATTTAAGTGAATCTATTCCTCTTTCTTGTCCAATTCCATCATAATTTCTTTCAATTTCTTCTGTTGTGACAAAATTAAATACGTTTGGGTCACATACATATTTTAATTCTTTATATGAAACTTCCTTTGTATTTTTCATTTTTATTATTTCCTTTCTTATGTTTTATTTTGCTCAACAATTTTATTTATATGTAACATGTCATTAAAATTGCATCTTCGCCATTATAATATTTGGCTCTTTTTCCAACTTCTTCAAATCCAAAGTTTTTATATAATTTTATTGCTGATTTATTATTTGCATTTACTTCTAAATTTATTCTTTCTATATCATTTTTATGAGCATATCTTATTATATGACTGAATAATTTTGACGCAAATCCTTCATTTCTTTTGTCAATTCTTGTGACAATATTCATTATTTCCATTTCTTCAAATACTATTCTAATTCCAACAAAACCTAGAATATCTTCATTTTGTTTTATTATGTAATATCTTGAATTAGTGTAATCTTCTTCTAATACTTCGTATTTCCATATATTTGGAAATTTGTCATAATTTAACTTTATTTTTTCTAAGTCTATGTAACTCATTTCTAGTATTGCGATGTCATCTGAAAGTCCTTCTTTTTGTCTTTGTGCTTGTGGCTTTCTTAAATACATAGGACTTAATTCGGCTTCATCTTCTACCAATCCCATATTATATTTATTAAGTCCTGCTAGCGCTATTCCTATCGCAAGTGACGGCAAATTCTTTAAATATTCATGCTTATATATCTCTTCACTTTTGGCTTTTTCTTTTGCTATTTGCGCAAGATATAACTGTTCTATTTCTTCTATTTTTGCGTCACCTACAAAGTATATTGGTAATTTTAAGTTGTCTATATATGTTATCATATCTGAAATATGCATAGCTTCTGGACTTTTATATGTTGAAAATTTGCCATTTTTCATTTTATATATTGCAAAATATACATTTTCGTTTTTTGCATCTATTATTGATATATATTCTCCATTTCCCTTTTGTGTTATTCCACAATATGCTAATGCTTCTAATGAATTCACTCCAACAACTGGTATGTTTTTTGCATCAGCAAATGCTTTTACTGTTGCAATACCTATTCTTATTCCTGTAAATGAACCCGGTCCTTTTGAACATGCTATTAAGTTTATATCATCTAATGTTAAATTTAATGATGTAAATAATTCATTAATCATTGGCATTAGTGTTTCTGAATGTTCTTTTTGATTGTTATTATGCATTTCTTTTATTATTTTATTATCTTCTATTAATGCCACTGAGCAAATATTTGATGATGTATCTATTGCAAGTATTTTCATTTTTTGCTTCCTTTCTTATTTGTTTTTTGAGGATGTTTTTGGGGACACCTCCTAAAAACAGCTTGTCTTTTTGTTTTTGGGGACACCTCCTAAAAACAGCTTGTCTTTTTGATTGGTAATGTTCTCCTAGACACATTTTTTCTTCATTATAGTTATATACTACAAATGGACAAAAGTCAACATTTTTCGCTGAAATTCGAATTTAAACTTAGCTTGTTCTTAAAGAAATATCGGTTAATACTTTACAATAATTTAAAATTCAAGTATAATATATTTATAAATTTTAAGGAGGGAATTCCTATGAAAAAGCGGGATAATTCTCAGGGAGTTTCTATTGAAATTCGAATTTGGTTTTTCTGTTGGCACTCGGATAAATCGGTGAACAAAGTAATTCGATACGTAAGAAAGGTTTTGAAAAAGCGGAAGATATTGTCTTTTTCTCATCTCTCGAAATACGTTAACGATGCACAATTCGTAATCGTAAGCACCGGTAATCAAGTCCTTGAAATTACATTCTTTTGAACCAAAAAGTATTTGCGATTAGTTTTTTTTAACATCGCAAATACTTGTTTTTTTGTTTTTTGAAGCTGTTTTTGGGAGGTGTCCCCAAAAACAGCTTCAAAAACAATTTCAAAATTTCTGTTTACAAATTATTTTTTTAATGATATACTGTGTCTAGAAATTTATACGAAAGAAGTGGATTTTATGTTATTATCAGAAAGTCTTAAAGTACAAAATATTCCAATTTTAATTAATAAAGATGAAATTAGTAATCTTTTAGATTTAGCAATTACAAATGATCCTTCATTAGTTGTTGGAAAAATCACTCCAACAGTAGAAGATGAAATACATGATGTAGATATTATTAATAGTGAAGATGATACAGTTGAAACAAATTGTCTAGCTTTAACAGTTAAACAAGATTATAGTTTATCTATTGCTAAAAATGCTTTTTTTAAAGGGATTAGAATGTCTTTTAAAGTAGCAGTTTCAACATTTTTCTTAAATGTAGCTAAGATATTTTTATAAAAAACTTTTATTTTTAGTTTTATAAGAATTTTTCTTATTCTATAAAAAAAATACTCTTTATTGTGTAAAAACTTTAAA
>CALXZS010000118.1 GCA_944393305.1 uncultured Clostridia bacterium
GGAAAATCTACATTATTAAATTTTATAAAAAATATTTTTTATGGAATTTCAAAAAATAAAAATGGAAAAAATATTTCAGATTATGAAAAATATTTACCATGGAGTGGAGAAGAATTTTCAGGAAAAATAAAATATGAATTAGATAACGAAAATATTTATGAAATTTTTAGAGAATTTAAAAAGAAAAATCCAAAGATATATAATGATAATTTAGAAGATATTTCAGATGAATTTAAAATTGACAAAAAGACAGGAATACAATTTTTTGAAGAGCAAACTGGTATGGATGAAAATACATTTATGTCAACATGCTTTGCAATGCAAAAAGAAGTGTATATAAATAGTGCAGAGCAGGGTATCTTACTACAAAAAGTTGCAAACTTAGCGGATAGCGGGTCAGAAGATGTGTCTTTCAAGAAAGCAATAAGCACACTTAATACAATGCTATTAAATGAGGTGGGTACATCAAATAGCAAAGAAAGACCTATTAATATAGTAAAGCAAAATATAGAACAATATACTTATGACTTAAAGACAATAAATGAAGTCAAAGAAGAAAGATTTAATTTAGAAAATGAAATAAATGAAACCAAAGAAAAAGTGTTGGAAGAAAATGTTAAAGAAAAAATATTAAATAAAATAAAATTAATATTAGAAAAAAATAAAATAGAAAAAGAAAAAATAAAAATAAAAAAAGATTTATTTGAAGAAAATAATAATAAAATAAAAAAATTAAATAGTGAAAAAAATATTTTAGAAAATAAAATTAATAGTTTAAAAAATAATTTAGAAAAAAATAAAATAAAAAATAAAAAAATAAATAAAAATAAAATAATTAATTTATTAATTTTTATATTTTTAATAATTATAAATATTTTTAATTTTATTTTTATAAAAAATAAAATAATTAATTTAATATTATTTTTATTCATTCCAATTTTTTTAATTTATTTTATATTTAATATTTCAAAAAATAAAAAAATAAATAAAAAAGAGCAGGAAAAAATAAATATAGAAAATAATGAAATAAATAATCAAATAAAAACATTAAATATTGAAAAAGAATTATTAGAAAAAAATAATAAAGAAATAGAGAAAGAAATAAATGAAATAAATAATAAATTATCAGAATATTTATTATTAAGTAAGGAAGAAGTAAAAAAAGAATTTAATAAAAATTATTCTAATGAATATATAGAAAATTTATTTGACACAAATATTGATTTAATTATAGAAAAAAATAAAAAAGAATTAAATGAAAATAATTTAAAATTACATAAATTAGAATTAGATAATAAAAATATTGAACCTACTCTAGAAAAATTATTAAATATAGAAGAAGCATTATCTGTTGAAAAAGAAAAATTAGAAAAATTAGAAATTAGGGCAAATGAATTTGAATTAACAAAAGAACTTTTAGAAGATTCATATTCAGAAATGAAGAAAAATATATCTCCAAAATTTAATAAAATGCTTTCAGAAAATATAGAAAAAATATCTAATGGAAAATATAAAAATATTATAATTAATGATAATTTATTAGTTGAATTAAATGATGGAAGGTATATTCCAGCAGAAAATTTAAGTATTGGTACAATTGAACAAATTTATTTATCTTTAAGATTATCTATTATGAATGAATTATCAAAAGAAAAAATGCCAATTATGTTAGATGAATCATTTGCTTATTATGACAATGAAAGATTAAGTTCAGCTTTAGAATTTTTAAGTAAAGTAGATAATCAAGTAATATTATTTACTTGTACTGAAAGAGAAAAGGAACTTTGGGATAATATGAATATTGAATATAATTATATTGAACTTTAAATAAAAAGGCTACTCTTTAAGTAAAAGGAGAGCCTTATTTATTTTCTATGTTTTCTAAATTAATTGGATTTACATGAACAATAGCTAAATATACAAAATCTAATTTATCTAAATCATTTTCTAATTTATCTGCAATTTCATGGCTTTCATAAGTAGATAAATTTCCATCAACAAAAATTGTAATTGAAATTAAATACTTATAACCAACTGGGGAAGTGTTTAAATGATTATATTTTTTTATTTCAGGATATTTATTTAATATCTCAATGATTTCCTTTTTACTTTCTTCATCTAGTGATTTATCCATTAAAACATTAAAGCTTTCAATAAATATTTTTAAACCAGTATAAAAAATCCATATTGAAATACCAATTCCAACAACACCATCAAACCAATAAATATTTACTAAGCTTAATAAAACTGAAATTAAAGTAAATGTAGTTATAATACAATCATTTCTATGATCTTTTTTATTAGCTTCTAATAATAAATTGCCTAAACCTTTAGCAAGTTTTGAAGTATATAAATACAAGCTTAACTTTACAACGATGGTAACAATACAAACTATTACTAAAAACCAAGAAAACTCAAAAGCATTTTGATTGATTAAAGACATTACAGAGTCAAAAAGAAGTTTTAATGCTATAACAATCATAGAAATGCTTATAAACATAGAAAAAATATATTCAGCTTTTCCATGTCCCATATTATGAGTTTCATCTTTAGGTTCACTAGCTATTTTATTGCCTATAAAAGTCATTAATGAGGCAAAAATATCTCCGGCACTATTTGCAGCGTCAGCAATCATAGCCTGACTATTAGTAATAAATCCAATAATTCCTTTAATAATTAATAAAAATATATTTCCAACTATACCTAAAATACCGGCTAGTTTTGTTTTTGCGTATCTATCCATAATAAAATAATATTCCTCTCTTATAAAAAAATACTAAAATACATGAAATTTATTATATCACTTATAATTAAGTAAGTAAATAATATTTTGGAAAGTTATTCTTTGCTATATTGTAACAATAATAGAAATAATATAATACAAAAATTAAATTACAAATATTTAAAATAAAAAATAACCGAAGAATAAATCTATAAATAACCGAAAAATAATTACTCAAATAACTGAAAAAACATTGCACATTTTTTTTAGTAATGGTATAATAAAATAAAGGAGTGATAAGAGTCATGCAAGATTATAAAAACAGGATTGTTGATAAGGTTTTAGAAAAAAAATTAAAAGGTAAAGGAGCAGTTTTAATACAAGGACCAAAATGGTGTGGAAAAACAACAACTGCTGAACAAATTGCTAAAAGTATATTATATATGGCTAAATCCGATGAAAAAGAACAGAATTTAACAATGGCTGAAATTAATCCAACTTTGCTTTTACATGGAGAAGTACCAAGATTAATAGATGAATGGCAAATTGCACCAAAATTATGGGATGCAATAAGGTATGAAATAGATCATAGAAATGCAGAAGGACAATTTATTTTAACAGGATCTTCTGTTCCAGCAAAAATGGATGATGTTATTCATAGTGGTACAGGACGATTTGCATGGTTATTAATGAGACCAATGAGTTTGTATGAGTCAGGGGAATCTACTGGTCAGGTTAGTTTAACCGATTTATTTAATGGAACAAAAAAGGTAGAAGGAATAAATAATATAGATATAGAAAAAATGGCTTATTTAGTATGCAGAGGAGGATGGCCAAGAGCAATTTTTATGGAAGAAGAAATAGCTCTTGAACAGGCTTATGATTACTATGATGCTGTTGTTAACAGAGATATTTCAGAGGCAGATGGCATTTCTAGAAATCCAGAAAGAGTAAAAAAGCTTATGAGGTCATATGCAAGAAATATGGGAACTCAAGCATCAAATGATACATTAAGAAATGATATGATTGCTAATGATTCTACTTCTTTGGATACAGATACTGTATTGTCATATGTAAATGCATTAAAAAAGATATTTGTAGTTGAAGAATCACCAGCCTGGAATCCAAATTTAAGAAGCAAAACAGCAATAAGAACATCTGATACAAGATATTTTATTGATCCATCAATAGCTGTTGCTGCATTAGGAATAGGACCAAAAGATTTAATAAATGATTTAAATACATTTGGATTATTATTTGAAACATTGTGTATAAGAGATTTAAGAGTTTATTCAGAAAGTATAAAAGGGAAAGTTTATCATTATAGAGATGCAAATGATTTGGAATGTGATGCTGTTATTCATTTAAGAGATGGCTCTTATGGTTTAATAGAAATAAAATTAGGTGGAGATAGTTTAATAAATGAAGGAGCAAATACATTAAAGAAATTGGAATCGAGAATAGATATAACTAAAATGAAGAATCCATCATTTTTACTTGTGCTTACAGCAAGTGGAAAATATGCGTATAAAAGAGAAGATGGAGTATATGTAGTTCCTATTGGATGTTTAAAAAATTAGTAATAAAAAATAGTAACTATGTATAAATTTCCCAAAAATAATAGAAAAATTTAAGTTTCGGGATTTTTTAAAAATTTAGAAAAAAGTTATCCACAGAATTATTACATTTCTGTTAAAATGAAGAA
>CALXZS010000119.1 GCA_944393305.1 uncultured Clostridia bacterium
TATAGATCCAGTAGGTTCATGTGTAGGTCAAAAAGGAATTCGTATTCAAAATATAATAAATGAATTACATGGAGAAAAAATAGATGTTATTGAATGGAATGAAGATCCTTCAATATATATATCAACAGCGCTATTACCAGCAAAAGTATTAGCAGTAGATATAAAAGAAGATGAAAAATTTGCACAAGTAATAGTTCCAGATGACCAATTAGCATTAGCAATTGGAAAATCTGGTCAAAATGCAAAACTTGCAGCAAAATTAACAAATTGGAAAATAGATATAAAGAGTGAATCTCAATTTAGAAAAATGCTAGAAGGCATGAATACAGAAGAAACTGCTAATGAAGAGGAATAATTATGCAAAAAATATATAAAATGTAAAGTAAAGAAAATAAGAGGTGTAAGATTGAAAAAAAGTAAAATTAAAATAAAGACAAATAATATTGCAGGGGGTGAATTGATTGGGTAAAATAAAAATACACGAATTAGCAAAAGAATTAAAAGTTGAAAATAAAGAGGTAATTGAAGTAGCAAATAAACTAGGTCTAAATGTAACTAGTCACTTAAATGCAATTGAAGAAAAAGATGCCGACAAAATAAGAAGTAATTTTAAAAAGAAAGATAAAAAAGAAGAAGTAAAAACTACTGGGCAAGTAATTATTAGAAGAGAAGTTATAGTTAGTGATGAAGAAGCAGAAAAAGAAAAGAAAAAGGAAGAAGAAGTCAGAAAAAAATCAGAAGACTTAGGTTTTAATAAAAGAAGAAATAAAGACTATAACATAGTTTATAGAGAAAAGCCAGTTAAGCCAATGACTGTTAATGAATTATTTGGACTTAAACCAAAAAAAGAAGAAAAGAAAGCCCAAGAAAAGCCAAAAGTTGAAATAAAAGAAGAGCCAAAGGTTGAAGAAAAGAAAGAAAATATAATTAAAGAAGAAAAAATAGAAAAGGTTGAAACAAAAAAAGAAGAAAGAAAAATGGAACACAATACTAACAACATGAATGAAAGAAATAATAGACCAAGAAATAATCAACAAAATAGAAATTATGGTAATAATAGAAACTATGGCAACAATCATCAAAATGGTCATAATAATGGCTTTAATAGAAATGGCTTCAATAATAATAGAAGTGGAAACAATAACTTCAGAAATAACAACAATAATAATGGCAATAATAATTTCAAAAAACCTCTTAATAATAGAAATATAGACAGAAATATAAAAGACATAATGTCATCTGAAATTGTCGAAAAAAGTAATCAAAGAGATTATAGTACAAGAATAATAGATAAACAAAAAGCTAATAGATATAATCAAGATGATAAAAAAAGAAGAAATAGAAGAGGCGATGAAGAAGAAGACTTCAATGAAGATAAATTAAGAAATCTTAAACAAATAGATAAACTTTCTAATATGTTTGAAGATGGCGAAGGCGGAATGCTTGATTATTATGATTTATCAACTGTAAGAGGAAAAAGAAATAAAAGAAAGCCTAAAAAAGATGAAGAAAGAACAAAGCAAAAAATATTTGACCTAAAAGAAATAACAATTCCAGAAAATATAACAGTAAAAGACTTAGCAGCAGATTTAAAGAAAACAAGTACAGAAGTTATAAAGAAATTACTTGATTTAGGAATAATGGCTACAATAAACCAAACATTAGACTTTGATACAGCTTATTTAGTTGCGGACGCATTTAATGTTGTTGCAAACAAAAGAGAAGAAATCAAAGATGAGGATATTCTATTTGATGACTCAGAAGATAAAGAAGAAGACTTAAAACCACGTCCACCAGTAGTTGTTGTAATGGGTCATGTAGACCATGGAAAAACTTCACTTCTAGATGCTATTAGAAAAACTAATGTTATAGAAGGAGAAGCAGGAGGAATTACACAACACATTGGTGCATATAAAGTAAATGTAAATGGTAGAGAAATAACATTCTTAGATACACCAGGTCATGAAGCATTTACAAGTATGAGAGCCAGAGGAGCACAAATTACAGATATTGCAATATTAGTTGTTGCAGCAAATGATGGTGTTATGCCTCAAACAATAGAAGCTATTAACCATGCAAAAGCCGCAGAAATTCCAATTATAGTAGCCATTAATAAGATAGATTTGCCAGGTGCAAATCCAGAAAAAGTAAAACAAGAATTAATGAAATATGACTTAGTTCCAGAAGAATGGGGTGGAGACACTATATTTGTTCCTATATCAGCATTAAAGCATATCAATATAGACAATTTATTAGAAATGGTACTATTAGAAGCAGATATGCTAAACTTAAGAGCAAACCCTAATAAGCAAGCAAAAGGTGCAGTTATAGAAGCAAGACTAGATAAATCTCAAGGTCCAATAGCGTCTATGCTAGTTCAAAGAGGTACACTAAATGTTGGTGACAGAATTGTTGTGGGAAATACTATTGGAAAAATTAGATCAATGAAAAATGATAAAGGAAAGAAAGTAAAAGAAGCAGGACCATCAACACCTGTTGAAGTTACAGGACTAAGCGAAGTACCAGAAGCTGGAGATATTTTCTATGAAGTAGAAGATGAAAAAACAGCTAAACATCTAATAGAAAAGAGAAAACTTGCTTCAAGAGAAAAATCTATTGCCAATAATGATGTTGTTACATTAGATAATCTGTTTGAAAAAATGGAAAATGAAGATTTAAAACAATTAAATATCATTGTAAAAACAGATGTACAAGGAACAGCAGAAGCTATGAAATCTTCACTTGAAAAATTATCAAATGAAGAAGTAAGAGTAAAAGTAATACATTCAAATGCAGGAGGAGTTACAGAATCAGATGTGCAACTTGCAAAAGCAGCAAAAGCGATAATCATAGCATTTAATGTAAGACCTGTTGGAGCTGCTAAACAATTAGCAGAAAAAGAAGGTGTAGAAATTAAGCAATATTCAGTAATTTATCAAGCAATAGACGATGTAGAAGACGCTATGAAAGGAATGCTTGCACCTATTTTTAGAGAAAAGAATATTGGTAATGCAGAAGTTAGACAAACCTTTAAAATCTCTAGTGTTGGTACAATTGCAGGATGTTTTGTTATTGATGGAAAGATTGAGAGAAATGCAGGTGTAAGAATAATAAGAGAAGGTGTTGTTATTCACGAAGGAAAACTAATATCTTTAAAAAGATTTAAGGATGATGTTAAAGAAGTATCAAAAGGTTTTGAATGTGGAATGCAAATTCAAGACTATAATGACTTAAAAGAAGGAGACATCATAGAAGCATATATTCAAGAAGAGGTAAAAAGATAATGAAAAATACAAATAGACTTGGCAGAATTAATGAAGAGTTAAAAAAAGAAATTAGTCAAGTTATAAACTATGAATTAAAAAATCCAGATGTAACTGGAATGGTAAGCGTAACTAAGGTCAAGATTACACCTGACCTTAAATACGCAAAAGTATATGTAAGTGTTCTTAACTCGAAAAATTTAAAAAAGACAATAGAAGGACTAAAAGATAGTGCCGGCTTTATTAGAAGTAGAGTTGCAAAAACAGTAAATTTAAGAATTACTCCAGAATTAGTCTTTGAGTATGATGATTCAATAGTATATGGGGAGAGAATAGATTCTATACTTAAAAATTTGAAAAAGGAGTAGATATGTCAACTTTAGATGAAATATTAAAGGAAATAAAAATCGCTAAAGATATTGTTATATTAACACATAATAATCCAGATGGAGATGCGATAGGCTCAAGCCTAGCAGTTTATTCTGCTTTAAAAAATGCAGGAAAAAATGTAGAAGTTATAATACCAGAATTACCAAGGTTATTTAATTTCTTACCAGGGGCAGAAGATATAAAAAAAGAAGGAAGTAAAGAAACTTATGATTTAGCAATTTCATTAGATTGTGCAACATTAAAACTTCTAAACGGATGGTCTAACTATTTCGAAGATGCTAAATTTAGAGTGGTTATTGACCATCATAGTACAAATGCTATGTATGGAGATTTAAATTATGTAGATTTAAGTGCTCCAGCATGTTGTCAAGTATTATATTCTCTATTTAATTATTATGATGTAGAAATAACACCAGAAATAGGAACTTGCCTAATGACAGGTATAATTACTGATACTGGAGGATTTCAATACTCGGGGGTATCAAGAGAAACATTTGAAATAGCAGCAGACCTTTTAGATACAGGAGTAAATATATCAAAAATATACAAAAAAGTATTCGCTACAAGAACAAAAGGAAATTTTGAATTGAGAAAAATTGCTCTTGATAGAATGGAATTATTAGAAGATGGAAAAATTTCATTCACATACATAACAAGAGAAGATGAAGAAAAAGTTAATGCAGAAACTGGTGATTATGAAGGAATTGTAGACGAAGGCAGAAATATAGAAGGTGTTGAAGTTGCAATATTCTTACATGAAGTCAAAGATGG
>CALXZS010000120.1 GCA_944393305.1 uncultured Clostridia bacterium
GAACCGGATTGCATTAAATCAGCACTAACTTCTGTATCAGATGTAGTTGAAGCATAAACTGTATTGCCTGTTGCATCATTAATTATAAGGTATATAAATTCATCCATGTTATTATTTGATACAGCAGCTCGATTGTTGGCGTTTATTTGCATAATTAAAGATTTACAATTAGCACCAGACATATTATCTCCAAAATAATTCATAAAAGGACTATTGTGTGCTTGAACTGCTTGTGTATTTAAAGTATCCGACATATTATCTAGCATATCTTGAATTGATTGATCATCTACATTATTTAAATTAGTGTTAGAACTTTGATTTTCATTATCATTTCGCTCAGAAACTTTTGAAATATTACTAATATATCCACCAATTTCAGTATTTATCTCTTCAGCAATTACAGTATCTTGGTTAGAAAGTATAAATTCAATAAATATATCATCTTCTGGTAGTAATACAAAATAGCAACGCTCAATATTATTTGTAGCATAAATTAAGTCTAAAGAAGCCATGTATATATTATTTCCCAAAGAGTTGAAGTTACTGCTTCCAAGTTCTAATGTTGTACTAGCATCTGTTTGTGAAGAAAATTGGTTATACAAAAATGTAAAGAAACTTGACCTTCCTTCATTTGTAGATACATCATAACCAATAGTAGATAAATTTTCTATACTTTGTATATATGAAAATCCATAATTACCATTTACTAATCCAGTACCTTCATTATTCATTTGCCAATTTGTAGAATCGTATTCTATTTCGTAGTCATTATAGAAATTATAATAATCGTAAGTTGACACTGGTTCTTGAGTTGTATTCATACTTGTGCCTGGTGAACTTGGTGTAGGAAGTGACGAACCTCCAGAAGAAGGTAAATCAAAAATTCCTAAAATACTATCTATTAATTGTGAAAATACAACAATGAAAAATATTCCTGAAACTGTACCAGATATTAGTAAAGCAATTAAAACAGATGGTATAGAAGTTCCACCTTTCTTATTGGCAATATCTAAAAGTTGACTAGGGCTTTGAACATTGTTTTTGTTTTTGGCTAATTGTTTGTTAATGTGCGATTTATATAGTGGATAAAATGCAAATCCACATATGATATTATTAATTATAGGTAGTACAGACAATATTGCAAATAAAATTCCGAATAAGTAAAGTTTTCTATAAAAGAAGTACATACCTCCAAAGAAAAATGCTGACCAATTAAATTTCTTTGTATTTGCTTTATCATATAAATTTCCCATCCAAGCTTTTCTAAAAGCTTCATCGTTATCAGAACCATAAAAATCAGTAGATTGGTCATTTACTTCTTGATAATTGTTAAAAGATGTATTTGCCTGTGATAAATTATCATCAAAAGGTAAATTCATTTGTGAAAAGCCACTATTGAATGTTCTGTCAGGTTGTGAAAAATTATTGTTAAATGAAGTATTTTGTTGTTGCGAAAAATTGTTATTAAATGATTCATCTTGCTGAGAAAAATCATTGTTAAACGAAGTATTTTGTTGTTGCGAGAAGTTGTTATTAAATGATTCGTCTTGTTGAGAAAAACCATTATTAAATGAAGTATTTTGTTGTTGAATATTATTATCACTATAATTTTGATTATTTACAGGTTCATTATTATTTACACCATTTGATGTTGGTTGTCCATAAGAATTATCATCATTATAAAAAGTAGTGTTACTTAATATTGGATTGATATGAGGTTGACTTGGTGTATTAGGATTTGTAACATTTTGTGTAGTGTTTTGAGAATTATCATCTGCTAAATCAAAAAGATTTATAGAATTCGCATCCTCATTATTATTATTTAAATTCACATCATTATTTTCAATGTTATTTTGATTATCAGGTTCAGTTGCATTTGAAGGCGCTGATGTAGGGTCTGTATATAAGTTATTATTTAAATTCACATCTGAATCTGAAAAATATGGAGATGAATTAAGGTCATTATTTTGAAAATAAGGATTGTAATATGGATTGTCCGGATTTTCATTATTTCCACCGAAATTCATGTTATTATCTATATTTTTATTATTTTCATCCATAGTTTTTTAAAAACTCCTTTCGTAAAATATACCAATATTATAAAATAAAAAAATAAAATATACAATAATAAATAGAAAAAAACTTACTAAAAATTTGTAAATTATTTACATAAAATTATAGTAATTTAAGTATATTTGTGTTATACTATTAGAAAGTTAAAAAAAGGAGGTCATTATGTCTAATATCAATGAAAAATTCATAAAGGCTATTGAATCATTACCTTATGACATTGATGAAGAGTTAAAAACAAAAGAAAGTATTATCATTCTTCAAGATGTGACTAAAAAATATGTTGAACTTTTTGGAACTGCTGATTTGAATGAAGATGATAAGAAATGTATTCAAAGCATTTTGTCTGCTAGTACCCAACAAAAGATATTTTAAGAAAAGATAAATAGAAAGGAATGATTTTTATATGAAAGAACAAAAAGAAGAAATTAAAATTGAAAAAATTGTTGATTTACTAAAAAATTCAAAAAAGAATAAAACATTTTATGATTCAATTTATAATTTGTATGTATTATTAGATATAGCTAAAGGGGTTAATGAAATGAATAAAGAAAGTGGTATTCCTTTAGAGGATTTTTTAGCAGAAAGAGAGGCTTTATATGAAAGTTATAGTAGAAAATTTGGCTAAAAAAGGGTTAAATGATATATTTTATTATAATATGCAGTATTCCCTAAAAAATGCTATTAATATAGATTATACTATAACAGAATATATAAAAAATCTAGCTAATTCTCCATATATCGGAAGATATATCCCAGAAATATCGGACAAGCATTTTAGAGAGGTTATATATCGAAAAAATCTAAAATCTGCATATAGAATTATGTATTACATATATGATTATCAAGATATTATTCGAGTATTTAATATTATGAATAGTAAACAAGATTTTAATCATATTTTAACAATGCACAATTATTTTCAAAATTATTTTGAAATATAATCAAAATTCTTTTAAATTCTTTTTGGATAGATTCCAAACAAACTCCATTCAATATGAAAGTTCATACATTGACATTTGAAAAGTATATATTATGGGAACGTAACAACTCAAAAAATTTTTATAAAAGCTTGACTAAAAAATATTGTATGTGTAAAATATTCATAGTAAAAAAATTAAGTTAAATAAAAATTTTTAAAGGTAATATAGTTCTTGATAAAGATAGGAGAAAATACAAATGAAAAACGCTAAAAGCCTTGGGGCTGTATATATATATATATATATATCGTAGGGTTTAATAAAATAATACTATATAAACATAGGAAAACTATGCTTTTTAGACGAATCTAAAAGGTATAGTTTTTTAGTGCTTTAAAGAATAAAAAAATAAAACGAATAAATAAAATATAAGCAATAAGAGTAATTACAGAAAATTTAGTTATTATATAACTTATCAAAAGAAAAATAGGAGGAAAGTGTTATGAAAGAAAAAAGAAAATTAATAAGGAAAATGAAAAATGGAGTAAAACGGAATAACATTAGTTGCATTAGTGGTAACTATAATTGTTCTACTAATTTTAACAGCAGTAGCAATAAATCTAACAATAGGACAAAATGGAATATTTACAAGAGCACAAAATGCAACAGCAAAATATGAAGAGGCAAGTTTAAATGAACAAGATGAAATTGATAAAGCAGTAAACTTTATAGATAAATATATGAATGGAAATGGTGAAGTAGATGATACAGAAAAAAGTGAAGTAGAAAAAGCTAGAGACAGCGAAAATTTTTTTGATAAAGATACAACGATAAAAGATGATTTAGACAATGAAGTTAGAATTCCACAAGATTTTAAAGTAGCAAAAGATTCAGCAACAAAAGTAGAAGATGGAATAGTAATAGAAGATAGAGTAGGAAATCAATTTGTGTGGATACCAGCAAAAACAGGCTTAGGAGCAACAATACATACAACATTAGGAGATAAAACAATAGTGTATAAAAGAACAGCATTTGGTCATAATATAGCAACAGGAGAAATTGATAAAAAAACAAATAGTGAGAAAATAGAAGACAGAAGTTATTATTATGTAGAGAGCTTGTCAGAAGTTGAAGAAACAAGTGTAGATGTAAATGGAGGATATTATATAGGCAGATTCGAAGCTGGAGATAAAGTATCAACAGAAGCAGGAAAAATGCGAGCAAGTGGAGATTTACAAAGCAATGAAGTATCAATAAAATCAGGACAAGTTCCATATGTATATGCGACATATGATAATCTAAAAAGTTTAGCAGAAGGAATGGGAAGCAAAAGAGGATATACAGGAACAACAAGAATGATAAGTAGCTATGCATGGGATACAGCAATAAATTTTATA
>CALXZS010000121.1 GCA_944393305.1 uncultured Clostridia bacterium
CAATGTACATATACATCTTCAAAGTCTTTTCTTTTTGCAAGTTCTAATAGACCATATAAATGTCTTTGATGACTATGCACTCCTCCATCTGAAAGAAGTCCCATTATGTGTAATTTAGAATTATTTTTCTTACAATTTTCAATAGCATCTGCAAATTCTTTTATACTAAAGAAATCTCCATCTTCTATTGACTTTGTAATTCTTGTTAATTCTTGATATACAATTCTTCCTGCTCCAATATTAGTATGACCAACTTCTGAATTTCCCATTTGTCCTTCTGGAAGACCTACACTTGGTCCACTTGCATATACTTCTGCTGTTGGACAGGTCATCATTAGTTTATCAATATTAGGTTTCTTCGCATTTGCTACTGCATTACCTTCTGTATTTGGATTTTTTCCAAATCCATCTAATATCATTAGCATTGTTACTTTTTTACTCATTTTTACCATCCTTTTCTTTTCACTCTGAAGTCCTATTTGTCATAGTTTACTATTTTGCTAAAAGTATCGGCTTTTAAGCTTGCTCCTCCAACTAATCCTCCGTCAATATCTGACATTGAAAATAGTTCTTTTGCATTTTCTGGTTTTACACTTCCTCCATAAAGTATTATTACTTCTTCTGAAATGTTTTCACCATATAAATCTTTTATTTTATTTCTTATTTGCTTAATACTTGTATTGGCATCTTCTGCTGTTGCAGTTTTGCCAGTTCCTATTGCCCAAATAGGTTCATATGCTACTATTGTATTCCTTACTTCCTCTGGTGTCAAGTCTTTTAAGGCTTTTTCTATCTGGTCTGTTATTACTTTTTCTGTTTCTCCTGCTTCTCTTTGCTCCAAAGTTTCTCCTACGCAAACTATTGGTTTTAATCCTTCATTTAATGAAGCTTTTAATTTTAAATTAACAGTTTCATCTGTTTCATTGAAATATTGTCTTCTTTCTGAATGTCCTATAATTACATATTCTACATTAATGCATTTTAACATTTTTGGTGATACTTCTCCTGTATATGCACCTGTTTCTTTATAAAAAACATTTTGAGCTCCAACATGAATGTTAGTTCCTTGAACTGCTAGTAATGAGTAAAATAAATCTGTGTATGGAACACATATAATTACATCATTTTTGCTTTCTTTTACTAATGGATCTAATGCTGCAATATACTCTAATGCTTCATTTGGAAGCATGTTCATTTTCCAGTTTCCTGCGATTACTTTTCTTCTCATAGATTTAACCTCCTTTTATTAAAAATTTATATCATAACTTTCTAATATTGCTTTTGTATCTTCATCATATAAATATATAGTTTGGCTACCTTTAATTTCTATTGTAGAATAGCCTGAATTACCATTATATATTTTACCTTTTTCTACTATTTCTTTTTTTAATTTCTCTATATTTTCTTTGTTAATCTTTGTTATAGATTTTGCTGTTTCAGTCTTTTCAAAGAAATTAGGAATTCTCATTAAATTACTTGTTTCATATTCTTTTTTTACTACTTTTCCGTTTTCAAAAATTAAAATTTCTATTTTTTGATTTTTAGAATATGTTTTTTCTAGTAATTTCGATTCTTCCTTAGCAGTTTCCGGTATAATAGTTGGTAAATATTCTGTTATTACAATTTCTGCATTTTCTTTTTTATACATCCTCGGAATATTAACATTAATAATATTTATGATAAAAGGCATTAGCAGTAATATTATTACACCTATTATAATTACTATTATTTTAGTATTCTTCATTTCTTTTTCCCTTTAATTTTCTCCTATTATTTTTCTGCTATGCTAAATACTTTGGATTTTTCTTGAATAATTCATTTAATGATAAAGTGTAATTATGAAGTATAATGTCATCTGTAATATTTAATTTTTTTGTATCATAAAATCCAAAATCATTTAATTCACATTGTATTATTTCTTTATCTAATGGGTTTATTATAATATATTCTTTTACACCATATTCCATGTATAAAGAATATTTTTCTATTCTATCACGTTTTAGACTACCTTTAGATACTACTTCGATTATGATTTCTGGCACACCTTTTATACCTTTTTTTGTAATATTTTTTTCATTACATTCTACTACAATATCTGGCTGAACTACATTTTCTTCATCCAACCTAACATCTATTGGAGATATAAATGGTTTACATTTCTTTCCTTGTAGCTTTTCTTTTAGCTGAATATATATTTCTCCAACTATTTCTTGATGAAGGACAGATGGAGCTGCAAGCATTTTAATATCTTTATTCTTATTTTTATGCATGCTCATATCTCCCCACTCATCTTTTAAATAAAGCTTTCCATGTATTAGTTCATACCTATTACCATCATCTATTTTTAGATAGTCCTTATATGTATATCTTTTTTGTTCAGACGCTAAATTTTCCATTTCATTTTTCTCCTTTTCTTTCATAAAAAATTTAGTGCCCCCTCTCTTTATTTTTAGCATGGTTAATTAAGTAATGCCTAAAGACATTACTTAATCCCATTTTTATTTATCTTGTATACATTCAATTCCAGGTAATTTCTTTCCCTCTATAAATTCTAATGACGCTCCACCACCTGTTGAAATATGTGTCATTTTATCTGCTAAACCTGCTTTTGTAACTGCTGCTGCTGAATCTCCACCACCTATTATTGTTGTACAATCTGTAAGACTAGCCAAACATTTTGCTACCTCGTTTGTTCCAATTGCAAATTGATCAAATTCGAATAAGCCAAGTGGTCCATTCCAAAGTACAGTTTTAGCATTTTTTAATTCTTCTGTATACATTTTAATTGTTTCTGGTCCTATATCAAAACCTTCCCAATCATCTGGTATTTCAGAGAATTTTACAATTTTACTTTCTGTATCTGGTTTGAATTCTTTACCTATTTTGTTATCTACTGGTAAAAGCATTTTTACACCTTTTTGTTTTGCTTTTTCCATTAGACTTAATGCTAAATCTAGCTTGTCTAATTCACAAACTGAATTTCCAACATTATATCCTTGAGCTTTATAGAATGTATATGCCATTCCTCCACCAATTAATAATGTATCTACTTTTTCTAAAAGACTGTCTATAACACCTATTTTATCTGAAACTTTCTTTCCTCCAAGTATTGCAACAAATGGTCTTACTGGATTATTTAATGCATCACCTAGAACTTTTAATTCTTTTTCAATTAGGAATCCACAAGCTGATGGTAAGAATTTTGCAACACCTGCTGTTGATGCATGTGCTCTATGACATGTTCCAAATGCGTCATTTACATAAATATCTGCTAATTCAGCAAATTCTTTACTTAATGAATCATCATTTTTTTCTTCTCTTGGGTCAAATCTAACATTTTCAAGAAGAACAATATCTCCATCTTGCATATTGCTTGTTAGTTCTTTTGCACTTGTTCCTGTAACATCTTCTGCAAGTTTTACTTCTTTTCCAAGTTCTTTTGAAAGTTCTTTTGCAACAGGAGCTAAAGAAAATTCTTTTTTCACTTCTCCTTTTGGTCTTCCTAAATGAGAACATAATATTAATTTTGCATTATGCTCTAATAAATATTTTATTGTAGGAAGTGCTGCTACAATTCTTGTTTTGTCTGTAATATTTAGGTTTTCATCTAATGGAACATTAAAGTCACATCTAAGTAAAACTTTTTTTCCATTTACATCAATATCTTTAATAGTTACTTTATTCATGGTTATTACCTCTTTTCTATTTTATTTTAGGGAAATATTTTATATTTTTATAAAATATAAAACTTTCCCTTAATTTATAGTTTACATATTACCGTCTTTTGTAGCCATATAGCAAGCTAGGTCTACTAATTTATGAGCATAACCCCATTCATTATCATACCAAGCAACTAATTTTACAAATGTATCTGTTAATTGAATACCAGCTTTTGCATCAAATATTGATGTATGAATATCATTTAAGAAATCTGATGAAACAACATCTTCATCAACATATTCAATTATTCCTTTCATTTCTCCTTCTGCTGCTTCTTTCATAGCTTTGCAGATTTCTTCATATGTTGTAGGTTTTGCTAAGTTACATGTTAAGTCAACTACTGAAACATCTAGTGTTGGTACTCTGAATGACATACCTGTTAATTTTCCATTTAATGATGGAATAACTTTTCCAACTGCTTTTGCAGCTCCTGTTGATGATGGAATTATATTTCCAGCTGCTGCTCTTCCGCCTCTCCAATCTTTTTTAGAAGCTCCGTCAACTGTTTTTTGTGTTGCTGTTGTTGAGTGAACTGTTGTCATTAAACCTTCTGTAATTCCAAATTTATCATTTATAACTTTAGCAAGTGGTGC
>CALXZS010000122.1 GCA_944393305.1 uncultured Clostridia bacterium
GGTGCAGGAGCCATTTTTTTTTTTTTTTTATGAGTTATGGAAGCAGCTCTAAGAGCAGCATATGAGATGATTACTGGAGAAAAACTAGAAAATGTCGATTTTGAAGCAGTTAGAGGAGAAAAAGGAATAAAAAAAGCAGAAATACAAATAGGTAACGAAAAAGTAAAAGTTGCAGTTGCTCATGGTTTAGGAAATGCAAAAAAAGTAATGGAAGATATAAAAAACGGAAAAGCAGATTATCAATTTGTCGAAGTAATGGCTTGCCCAGGTGGATGTATTATGGGTGGAGGTCAACCTATAAAAAATTCAAAAATTAGAGCATCAGTAGATGTTAGAAGAAAAAGAGCAGAAGCAATGTATTCAATAGATGAAAGAAGTACATACAGAAAATCTCAAGACAATCCAGTAGTACAAAAAATATATAAAGAATACATTGGAAAGCCAGGAGAAGAAAAAGCACATAAACTTTTACATACACACTATAACAAAAAAGAAAAATACAATATTTTTTAATTTGGGACGGTCCTTTTTCGAAAAAAATTATAAGGGGGGTGAAAAGTTAAAATTCATAGAATAATTATAATTGTAATTGTATATTTAAAATTTTGCAGTTCCGCGTAAGCGTTCAAACGAGCTTAAAAGGATTTTAAGCGAAGTGCGTTTGGAGCTGTAAAATTTGAAGAATTTTAGCAGCGACCGCAAGGAACAAGAAATTTTAAAATATACAATATAACAATTCCTAAATAATTAATATTCTATGAATTTTAACAGCAAAATATGGAGGCAAATCTTTTGAATTTAAAAGAAAAAATAGGACAAACTTTTATTGTAGGACTAGATGTACCATATGGAAAAAATATGTTTAAAATAATAGACAGAATAATTACAGAATATAAATCAGGAGGTATATGCCTTTACAGAAAAAATTATAATAATTATGAGCAATTGGTAGAAGTTATAAATTATATAAAAGATAAAAGTAGTCAAGAAAAAGTACCAATCTTTATAGCTATTGACCAAGAAGGTGGAAGAGTAAATAGAATACCAAATGATTTCTTAAATTTACCTAGTAGCTACAAATTAGCAAAATATTCATCTGATAAAAATAATTTGGTAACATCTGCTGGAAATATTACTGGAAAAATCCTCAAAGAACTTGGGTTTAATATGGATTTTGCTCCTGTTTTAGATATAAAAAGGTTTAGTGAAAATCATGCAATAGGAGATAGAGCATATAGTGAAAATCCAGAAGAAGTAGCTTTATATGGAAATGAATATATAAAAGGATTGCAAAAATCTGAAATAGTATCAGTTGTAAAGCATTTTCCGGGGCATGGAGCTACTAGCAAAGATTCACATTTTACATTACCTAAAATAGAAATCGGGGTAGAAGAACTTGGAAAAACAGATTTAATACCATTCACAAAAGCAATAGAAAATGGAGTAGACGCAATACTAATTGGACATCTAGTTATAAAAAATGAAACTAAAAAATTACCAGCAACTCTTTCAAAAAGATTTATTACCAAATATATTAGAAAAAAATATCGCTATAATGGCTTAGTTATAACTGATGATATGAGAATGAAAGCCATTAAATTTAGCTTTTTAAAAATAAGAAATCCAATAAGATTAGCGTTAAATAGTGGTAATGATATGGTTATGTTTAAATATATAGGAAATGAACAAAAAGAAATTAAAAAAATTGAAGCAGAAATGGAAAAGTCAATAAACTTAGCAAGACTTAATAGAAAAGTAAATAGAATACTTAAAATTAAAGAAAAATATGATGTAAATACAGAACAAATAAAACTAAATGAAGAGTTTAGAAATAAAATGAATGAAGAAATAAAAAAGATAAGAAAAGAATGTAAAATTTAACAATATGAAGGATGAAAAATGTATAGGTCAAATGATGAAAGTTTAGGTTTAGGAGAAGATTTTAAATTTGGTATAGAATTTGAAGTATTTAATGTTAATACTTCGTCAAATATAAGAAATATCAGCAGAAATTTTGTGGAAAAAATAAAGGGGAAATTTACTGGAAATGTTAGAGAACATAAAAGTTTATATCACTCAAAAGAAAGTAAAAAATTCTTCGAAAAAATTTTATCAAGTGATGGAAAGCCATATAAAATGGCTTCTGCTCATGAAGAAGCATTAGTAAAAAAAGGAGGAGCTGAAATTGTTTCTCCAATACTAAGAGATAATAAACATGATTGGCAAACTGTATTTTCAGTTTTAAATCATATCAAAAAATTCCCAGGCACAAAAGGAAAAGAAGCTGTTGCAGATGAAAAATGTGGGTTACATATACATTTCGACTCAAAGCTACTTACAGAAAATCCGAAAATAATGAGAAATTTTATGGAATTATGGCCGGATATGGAAGAATTAGTATACAAAATGTGTAATGATAAAAATGACCCTATTAGACAAAGCACAATTATAAGAAGTAAAAATCCTTTGCGAGAATTTAAAAGAATGGCTGGTCCAATAGGTAAGAAATTACAAAAACAAATAAATGAAGGAAAACTAAAAATATCTCCTAAAAAATACGGAAAATTTAGAAGTGTAGTCGATAAATTCAAATTAGATAGAAAAAGATATAATGGTTTAAATTTAACCAATATTGGTAATCCAAATAAGAATACAATAGAGTTTAGAATGGCAAATGGAACATTAAATCCAGAAGTAGTAAAACAAAATGTTTATTTATATGCTTCAATAATTAAATTATCAAGAAATCTAGTACAAAAAGAAAGATATAAAACTGAAGAACTTAAACAATTCAGAAGAACAGATATTACAGAAGATGAAAAGGCAAAAGCTTTTGTAGATTTATTATTTGATAATGAAGAAGATAAAAAAATATTTATAGATAGGTATGAATCTGTAAAAGGCGCAAAAATATTTAGAAATGCGGATAGAAAGGGTTTTGCAAGTAATAAGTTTCAACGTGATTCTATGAAAAAGATTTCAGAAAGAACAAATCTTAAAGATGTTAGAGAAGCCCTTAACTTCATATTTAGAAGTAGAACAAATGAAAGAGGAGAAGCAAACTATGAGAGATGAAAATTATAGTATGGCTCTTTGTGAGGTAGAATATATTTTAAATAATACAGATGAACAATTAATAAAAATGATTCCAAATTCATTTATTAATTGGATAGGAAAAAATAAAAGTAAAACATATAAGCCAAATTTACGAAATGATATACCAATAGAAAGTCAAAAATTACTTCCGGAAACAGAAGCTATTATATCTGTAATATATAGGAAATATTGGAGTAGTGAAGAAGAAAAGGAAAAGTATATAGAAGAAAATAAAAAATATACAGAATATGAAGAATTGCAAAAAAGAAATAAATATCCAACAGATATTAATGAAATATTAAAGAAAAATACAAATCAGTCTCAAAAAATATATGAAAATGAACAGAATATTCCTATGGAAAGAAGCTTGACAGTAGTAAAAAAAGAGAATATTTTTAAAAGAATAATTAACAAAATTAAAAAAATAATTAGCCATACCAGTTGACAAACATATAAAAAATAAGGTATAATATATATCTGTAAACCGCCTAAGTCGGGTAACTAAATTCTAGTTATAGCTAGATGCCTTGTATTTATGCTTAGCGAGTATATGAACGGAGGAGGTGCTAAATCGCACTATGTATGCAATAATTGAAAGTTGTGGAAGACAATACAAAGTATCAGAAGGAGATGTAGTATTCTTTGAAAAATTAGATGCTGAAGAAGGAAAAAAAGTTACATTTGATAATGTAGTATTAGTATCTGATGGAAAAGATATAAAAGTTGGAGCTCCTTATGTAAAAGGTTGTAAAGTAGAAGGAAATGTAGTTTCTCATGGCAAAGGAAAGAAAATAATAGTATACAAATACAAAGCTAAGAAAAATTACAGAAGAACACAAGGACATAGACAACCATATACTAAAGTTGAAATAAAATCAATAAAAGTATCAGAATAATTATAATTATATTTCAATATAAAGGTAGGTGAAAAACATGGCACATAAAAAAGGTCAAGGTAGCAGTAGTAACGGAAGAGAGAGTGAGTCAAAAAGACTTGGTATAAAGAGAGCTGACGGACAATTAGTAAATGCAGGAAACATTTTATATAGACAAAGAGGAACAAAAATGCATCCTGGAACAAATGTTGGAATCGGAAGTGATGACACTTTATACGCAAAAGTTACAGGTATAATGAAAGTTGAAAGACTAGGAAGAGATAAAAAGAAAATCAGTGTATATCCACAAGTAGAAGAGAAAAAA
>CALXZS010000123.1 GCA_944393305.1 uncultured Clostridia bacterium
AAAAGGAATTAAATATGAATGTATTAGAAGAAACAAAATATATAATGAAAAAATATAATGTGTATCCAAATAAAAAACTAGGTCAAAATTTCTTGTTTGATGAAGAGGCACTGCAAACAATAGCACAAAATGCAGGAAAAGAAGACACCATAATAGAAATTGGACCTGGTCTTGGAACACTAACAAGTATTTTGGCAGAAAAAGCAAAAAAAGTAATAGCAATAGAATTAGACAAAAAAATGATAGAAATATTAAATGATAGATTTAAATTATATAATAATGTAGAAATAATAAATGATGACATATTACATGTAGATATAGATAAAATAGCTCCAAATGCCAAAATAATTGCAAATTTGCCATATTATATAACTACATCAATAATAACAAAACTTTTAAAAACAAATATAAAGGATATAACTATATTAATACAAAAAGAAGTAGCAGAAAGAATTTGTGCAAAACCAGGTAGCAAAAAAGCAGGAGCAATTACATACTTTGTAAACTACTATTCTGAACCAGAAATAATTGCGAATGTATCAAAGCAATCTTTTATACCAAGCCCAGAAGTAGAATCAAGTATTGTAAGACTAAAAATAAGAGATAAAAAAGCAGTAGAAGTAAAAAATGAAGAAATGTTTTTTGAGATAATAAGAAACAATTTTAACCAAAGAAGAAAAACTTTATTAAATTCATTATCTGGAATAATAGATAAAGAAAAAATGAAAAATATATTAAAAGAATTAAATTTAGATGAAAATGTTAGAGGAGAAAATTTAACTTTAGAACAATATGCACAAATTGCAAATAAATTATAATTTTCTTATTTCTATATTGTAATAAGATTAATTATATATTAAATTTTTAGTTTCTTGCGTCGCTGCTCAAATTCTTCGAATTTGCCAGCTCCAAACGCACTTCGCTGTAATCCTTCCAGCTCGTTTGAACGCTTACGCGAAACTAAAAAAAGTTTAATATATAATTAATCTTAGCTAAATACTACAAAAAAATAAAATTTTAATGTATAATTAAATTAATGCTAGAATGAAAGGAGGATTATTATGAATCAAATATTAGTTTCAGAAAGAATTTATGTAACTAAAGAAATGAAAAAGAAAAAGAAAATATATAAAGTAATATTTATATTATGCATAATATTAGTAATAATTCTCGCCGGATATTATGTATTAGCAGAATATGATAAAAGCCAAAAAGAACAAATATCCCAAGAAATTCTTGAACAAATGGATGATAGTACAACAGTAGAAGAACAAAAAATAGTAGTAGCGTTAGATGATACTGAAGAAGAAGAAACACCAGTAATAAATTTGACGACAACTTCTACAAATACATTAAACTCAGAAATTACTGCAAATGGTAAAACATATAAATCAGAAGCAATATTAGAATATCCTAAATTAGGAATAAATTATCCTGTGCTATCAGAAGAGTCGGAAGAATTATTAAAAGTTTCACTTTGTAAATATTGGGGACCAAATCCTAACAAAATCGGAAATTACTGTATAGTAGGTCATAATTATAAAAGTGGAAAAATGTTTGGAAAGCTTAACAGTGCAGAAATAGGAGATGAAGTAAAACTTACAGACTTAAATGGAGACACAATAACTTATTCAGTATATAATAAATATGTGGTTGAACCAACAGATGTGAGTTGTACAAGTCAATTAACAAATAATCAAAGAGAAATAACACTAATTACATGTACTAACTATGGACAAGATAGATTAGTTATCAAAGCAAGAGAAATATAAAAATAATTAAAAATAGAGTTTTTTGAAAAAATCATTTTTTGAAAAACTCTATTTTTGTGTCTAAAAAATAAAATGTAACAAAACTGTAATATAAAACCACCAAAACCAGTTTGCAACTGAAACATAGCTAAAAAAGTGACAAAATAAGACAAAATGACAAAAACAACCAAAGGTGCAATAAATAAAGAAAAAACAGCACAAGAAACATAAAACGGAGACATATTGAATATGAAAAAATGTATTGACAATCTTTATTTTGAATAGTAATATAAAGGTGCACTTAAAAAGAAAAAGATTACATAAAAAATAACGAAAGTGAAAAAATCATTTTTTTAAAAATATCGATTTTTAAATGCAGAATTGGAGGAGTAAAATGCAAGTAATTAAAAGAGATGGAAGAGTAGTAGAATTTAATAAAGAAAGAATAGTAAAAGCTGTAACACTAGCAATGGCTCAAACACAAAGTGGTGTAGATATTGATTTGGCTAACAAAATAGCTAATGATGTAGAAAAGCAATTAGAAAATAAAGGACAAACTTCTGTATATGAAATTCAAGATTTAGTAGAAAATAAATTAATGGGTTCATCAAGAAAGGAAGTAGCAAAAAGCTATATAACATATAGATACAATAGAGATGTAGCAAGAAAATCTAAGACAAAAGAAGTATTTTTAGACATAATTGGTGCAAAAGCAAATGATATAACAAGAGAAAATGCAAATATGAATGCAGATACACCAGCAGGAATGATGATGAAATTTGCATCTGAAACAACTAAACCATTTGTTGACGATTTCTTACTTTCACCAGATGTTAGACAAGCAGTAAAAGATGGATATATTCATATACATGATAAAGACTACTATCCTACAAAATCTTTGACATGTTTGCAACATCCTTTAGATAAAATATTACAAAATGGATTTAAAGCAGGACATGGTTCTTCAAGACCAGCAAAAAGAATAGAAACAGCAAGTATCATAGGATGCATTTCAATGGAAACAGTACAAAATGAAATGCATGGTGGACAAGCAATACCAGCATTTGACTTTTACTTAGCTCCATATGTAAAAAAGACATTTATAGAAGAAATAAAAAAAGAAGAAGAACTATTAGGAAAAGATTTATCAAAACTATATGATTATCAACCAAAAGACTACATAAAAAAAGATATAAAAGATTTAAAAGGTGAAGAAAGAGACATCCAAGCAGCAATAAATAATACAGTAAATAGAGTACATCAATCAATGGAAGCATTTATACATAATATGAACACAATACATTCAAGAGGAGGAAATCAAGTTGTATTTAGTTCAATAAACTATGGAACAGATACATCACCAGAAGGAAGATGCATAATAAGAGAAATGCTTCAATCAACATATGAAGGAGTTGGAGATGGAGAAACAGCAATATTCCCAATTCAAATATGGAAAAAGAAAAGAGGAGTAAACTATCTTCCAGAAGATCCAAACTACGACTTATATAAATTTGCATGTAAAGTAACAGCAAAAAGATTTTTCCCTAATTTCATAAACTTAGATGCAACATTTAATCAAAATGAAAAATGGAATAAAGATGACCCACATAGATATTATTATGAATGTGCAACAATGGGATGTAGAACAAGAGTATTTGAAAATAGACATGGAGAAAAAACATCAGTAGGAAGAGGAAATTTATCTTTTACAACTTTAAACTTACCAGGATTAGCAATAGAATCAGCCTTAGAAGCACAAGAAAAAACAGGACTTAAATTTGACTTAGGTAGAGGTAGTGAAGAAAAAATGACAGAAAAATACAAAAAAACTGTAAAGAAAATCTTCATGGACAAACTAGAAGAATATGCAAATATAACAGCAAAACAATTATATGAAAGATATAGATTCCAATGTACAGCAATAGCAAAACAATTCCCACTACTTATGGCAGGAATGTGGAATGGAAGTGAAAACTTAGCACCAGATGATTCAGTAGAACCAGTATTAAAACAAGGAACATTAGGAATTGGATTCATAGGCTTAGCAGAATGTTTAACAGCACTTACAGGAAAAAATCATGCAGAATCAGAAGAATCACAAAAACTAGGACTAGAAATAGTAGGAAAACTAAAAGAATATGCAGATGAATTCGCAGATAAATATGACTTAAACTTTAGTGTTTTAGCAACACCAGCAGAAGGTCTATCTGGAAGATTTACAAAAATCGATAGAAAAAAATATGGAACAATATTAGGTGTAACAGATAGAGAATATTATACAAATTCAAACCACGTACCAGTATGGTATAAATGTACAGCAGAGCAAAAAGCAAAAATAGAAGCACCATATCATGAACTAACAAGAGGAGGACATATATTCTACATAGAATTAGATGGAGATGCAACAAAAAATCCAGACACAATAGAAGCAGTAGTAGATTTAATGGATAAATATAATATGGGATATGGAAGTGTAAACCATACAAGGTCAAGATGTATGAATTGCGGATTTGAAAATGC
>CALXZS010000124.1 GCA_944393305.1 uncultured Clostridia bacterium
TAGATATAGAATAGACGGTAAACTTATAACTGTTGCAAAAATAGATAAAGAAAAACAGACACAAATTATAGGTAGATTAAAAGCAATATCAAATATGCATCAAGAAAAGCAAGAGCCTCAAGATGGTAGAATTGTAATGTACCCAGAATATAATATTCGTGTATCATCACAAAAAAATATAAATGGAGAAAAATTTGTTTTAAGATTACTAAAAAAAGATACAACAATAAAAGGTCTTTTTGAATTAGGATACCCAAGAGACCCAAAACTTTTAAAAGACGCATTTGATAAAAGGAATAGTATAACAGTTATAGCAGCACCAACTGGAGAAGGTAAAACTACAACTTTATATAGTGTTATAGATTACTTAGATAAACCAGAAGTTAATATAACAACAATTGAAGACCCAGTAGAAATAAGAATACCAGGTTTAAACCAAATAGAAATAGACCCCAAAACAACATTTGCTGGTTCACTAAGAACTGTTTTAAGACAAGACCCAGATATAATTCTACTTGGAGAAATAAGAGACCAAGAAACAGCAGAAATAGCTATGCAAGCTGGACAAACAGGTCACTATGTTTTATCAACAATACACACAATAAATGCAGTAGAAGTTATATCAAGATTAAGAAAAATGAATGTATCAAATTATGATATTTCGAGTACACTTGCAACCTCAATTTCACAAAGACTAGTTAGAAAATTATGCCCACATTGCAGAAGAGAAAGAGATATGACTGAAGATGAAAAACAAATAATACAAAGGATAGGTAATAAATACAATGTAGAATTTAACTTAGAAAATGCCAAAACATATGATGCCATTGGTTGCGAAAAATGTAATAATAGTGGTTACTTTGACAGAATTGCTATTTACGAAACATTATTAATTTCAGAAAATCTAAAAGAACTTATAGTAAGAAATGCTTCTAGTATAGAACTTAGAGAAGAAGCTCTAAAAGAAGGATATAAACCACTAATAGTTGAAGGTTTAAGAAGAGTTTTAGATGGAACAACGACATTAGAAGAGTTAAATAGTAAATTGTTATTTTATTAGGAGGAAATATAATGATAGATGTTAATGCGATTTTAGCAAAAGCAAAAAAAGAAGGTGCATCAGATGCACACTTTATACCAGGAATAAAGCCAACATTAAGAATAAATAGAGACTTAGTGGAATTAGATGATTATGGAGTAATTTCAAAAGAAGATATATTAGATGTATATGACTATTTCTTAAAGGGAAATTTAGATAAAGATAAATTCTTTAGAGAAAATAGAGTATTAGATACATCAGCAGTTTTTGATGATATACGTTTAAGGGTAAATATTTCATATTCATCAGGACTTCCAGTTATTACAACCAGATTGATAAGAAATGAATTACCAACATATGAAGAATTAGGTGTTCCAGATATAGTAAGAAGAATGACACATCAACCACAAGGACTAATATTAGTTACTGGTAAAACAAACTCTGGTAAATCTACAACATTAAATGCTTTAATAAATTATATAAATGAAAATGAAAACAAAAAAATATTAACACTAGAAAGCCCAGTAGAATATAAACATAAGTGTAAAAAATCAATAATAGTACAAAAAGAAGTAGGTGTTGGAGGAGATGTTCCAGCATATAGTATAGGTACAAAAAACTCTCTAAGAGAGGATTGCGATATTCTAATTATAGGAGAGATAAGAGATAGAGAAACAATGGATGCAGCAATTGAAACAGCAGAATCAGGACACTTAGTTATAGGAACACTTCATACAAAATCATGTGCAGAAACAATAGATAGAATGATAAACTTCTATGAAGTAGGAGACCAATCACAAATAAAATACTTAATTGCTTCATTACTAAAACTTGTTGTATCACAAAGATTAATAAAAAATAAAAGAGGAACATTATCATTAGTACCAGAAGTTATGGTTGTAGATAATGTTGTTGCAGGACTAATTAGAAAAGATAAACTAAGTGTTGCAGAAATAGAAGACGCTATACAAAGTTCATCAAATAATGGAAGTATAGGACTAATAAATTCTCTTGCAAAATTATTTACAGATGATATAATAACTTTAGACCAAGCAAAAGCACAAGTTGAAGAAAAGAATATTGAAGTATTAAATAGAACAATCATGCAACTTAGAATTAAGAAAGATGAAGCTCAAGCAAAGGGCGGATATTAAAGTAATATAAATATGGAGAGGAGGTAGAACATGCCAGAGTATATTTATAGAGCAGTAGATGAAAATGGCGTAATGGTAAAAAATAGAGTACAAGATAAGAGTAAACAAAACCTTATAAAAAAGCTAAAAGTAAATGGTCTTATGCCAATTGATGTTACTCAAGTAAGTTTTGGTAAATATAAAAAAGGCGGAATTAAAAGAAATGCTACTAATATAGATGAAATTATGCAATTAGCAAACTCAGCTCAAGTAGGTAGAAATAAAAATACTAGAAAATTCTCTACAATTGAAAAAATAAATATGACTTTATCTAGAACAGAAAAAGTAAAAGAAAGAGATATAGTAATATTTACACAAAATTTATATTTGTTGAAAAAAGCAGGATTTAATAATGTTCACGCATTATCTACTATTATACAATCAACTGAAAATAATACTTTAAAAGGTATATTAGAAGATATTTTAGCAGGTGTTGAAGCCGGAGACTATATGTATACAACCATGGAATATTATTCAGATGTATTCCCATATATATATATCAACTTAATAAAAGTTGGTGAACTTTCAGGATCACTGGAAGAATCTTTAAATCAGGCAGTTGACTATTTGGATGATTCTACTGAATTGACAACAAAGCTAAGAAAAATATTAATTCCAAATATAACACAATTTATTGTACTTTTAGTAATACTATTCTTTGGTAGTATGTATGTTGTGCCAATTATACAAGATATTTTTGAACAAGTTGGTTCAACAGACCAGTTACCATCGTATACAATAGCATTCTCAAATTTCTTGACAAAAGTACAAGAAAATTGGTTTATACCAACCGCAATTATTGCTGTAATTGTAGCAGTAATAGCACTATATATAAGAACTCCAAAGGGAAGATATCAGTGGGACTATTTTAAATATAGAATGCCGATATTTGGACAATTAATATTTGCAATAGATTTCTCTAGATTAACAAAAGCTATGGTTTTAAACCTAAAAAATGGTATGAGAATACAGGAATCACTGGAAGTTGGTAAAAACGTAGTAAAGAACTTAG
Source organism: uncultured Clostridia bacterium (assembly GCA_944393305.1). Taxonomy (GTDB): domain Bacteria; phylum Bacillota; class Clostridia; order TANB77; family CAG-508; genus CAG-793. The sequence goes on from CALXZS010000124.1 coordinate 3,245, forward strand.
TGTTATTATCAATTATTGAAACAGCTATCAATAATATTATAGTCGGAGATTCATGGGTTGAACCATTTGAAAAATCAGGTTTAGCTGAACCTATGATAACTGAAATGTTAAAAATAGGTATGCAAACAGACCTTCCAACTATGATGGATAAATTAGTAGAGTATATGGAAATAGATATAGACCAAATCCTTGAGAAGATAGTAAAAATATTACCACAAATATTATACTCAATTGTTGGTGTAGTAATAATATTCGTAACAATAGTTGTACTTGTTCCTTGTATTCAAGTATACATGGGTAACTTCTTATTTTCAGCAGCAGGATTTTAAAAAGGTATTATTAAAAGACCAATATACATTTTATATTATACTAAATTTTTTAAGAAAGATTATTATTCAATATCAGTATATTTTAGTTGTATATTTAAAATTTGCTTGTTCCTTGCGGTCGCTGCTCAAATTCTTCGAATTTGCCAGCTCCAAACGCACTTCGCTTAAAATCCTTTAAGCTCGTTTGAACGCTCACGCGGAACTGCAAAATTTTAAATATACAACTTTTAAATATTAATTGCTATGAATAAAAATCTTTCAAAAAAATTAGATTTAATGAAAGGAATAAATTAACTATGAGAATTGGAATAGATATTGGAGGAAGTCATATAGCTGTTGGTATAGTAGAGAAAAACGGAAGACTTATAGCAAAAGAAAGCAGAGATGTGGATATAAATAATATAAAAGAAGAAGCAAGAGCAGAAAATTTAATAACAGATATAATAAATAATGAAATTAGAATTTTATTAGAAAAATATGATTATACATATGGAGATATTTCAAAAATAGGAATAGCAGTACCAGGAAGCCCTAAAGGAGATAAAATAAGAAATTTAGTAAATTTAAATATAAAAGAATATAATATTGGAAAAGTACTTGGAGAAAAATATAAAACAGTAGTAAAAATAAAAAATGATGGAAAAT
>CALXZS010000125.1 GCA_944393305.1 uncultured Clostridia bacterium
TTATTTCCAAATTCACTTACTTTATAATCATTGTATGATAATAAACATACTGTTACAAATACGGCTATTATTGCATAAATTACAAATATTATATTGCCTATTACTCTTTTCATATGGTCCTCCTCATATTTCCTTTTAAGTATATCTTTTTCTGTTCATTCAAAACTATATCATAATAAAATTTCTTTTTCAACTTTTTTCGAACTTTTTCTTGATTTTTTTTATTTATATATATATAATAAATTAGAAATATTATGGAGGAAACAAATGATTAAATTTTCTAATCAGAAAAAATTACTAGAAAATATAAATACAGAAGTTCAAATTATTGACTCTTATTTATCAATGCAAACAGCTCTTACAGAACAATTATCTGTATTTATTAATGCGCGCACAGATAAATTAAGCCTAGATAATGCCATTGTTAATTTAAATCGTTTAAAGCAAAATATTGCTTTGCTTAATAATTTGCTTAGTATATTAGAAAATTTAAAATCTACAATGGAATTTTTGACTGGGGACGGACTTAAAACATATATAGATGATTATAACGCTCTTTATTTAGCAAATATTACAACTATTTTTGCTTACACAGGTAAAATTGAAGAGTTTATTCATAATGTTTCTTTAGGACTAGAAGATGTTGCTAATGCTGATGAAGAAAAAGCAGAAGAAGTTGTTCAAAATGTTAATCAAATTACTACTGAAGTAAAAACCGAATATAATTCTTTAGTTGATAATACATTGGTTATTTCTGAAATACGAAAAGAAGTAATACTTCCTTATAATTTAGATAATGTCAAATTATTTTTCAACAATAATTTGAATAAATATACAAATATTGAACAAGTTATAAAAGAAAATTACACTTTTCCAATTTCTCATTTTAAGCCTTTTGCTATCTCTCGATTTAGAGAGGCTTACAGACTTATTAGAAAACGTGAACATGGTTCTAAAATTAATGCTTTATCTTTAGCATTTGAAATGTTCACTAATTATAATGTTCATCCAGCAATTATTGCTTCTTGCAAGAGTATTGATGAATTAGATGTTTATCTTTCTTGTTTGGAAGATAACGAATTAGATGATTTTGATAAATTTAATATTAGATATGAAATTCCACCTGCAAAGGTTAAAAATGATAAAAAAGTATGTAATGATAGTATATGAACTTTAAGTGTATGACTTAAAGTTTATTTTTTTATAAGAACAGCATTTACGTACAAAAAATAATATATGGTTTCAAATTCAAGGGGAGCGACTGGCGTTAAGCCGGAGTGAGCCGACCGAAGCGTCCCTGCTTCGGGAATTTTAAAACATATATTATTTTGTTAAGCGGTAAGTGTAAAAAAAGAACTTTAAGTAATACACCTAAAGTTCATTTTTTCAATTAAGGACCGTCCCTAATCAAAAATTTATTTATTTTCTTCCGCTTTTGTCTCTTCTGCTGGAACTTCTTCTTTTACAATAATTTCTTTGTTTTCGATTCTTGCTCCTACATCCTCTTTTGTCTTAGCAGCTTTACCTACTCTATTTCTTAGGTAGTATAGTTTAGCACGTCTTGCTTTACCTACTCTTACTGTTTCTACCTTTTCAATTAATGGAGAATTTAATAAAAATGTTTTTTCTACTCCTACTCCATATGCTACTCTTCTTACTGTGAATGTTTCATTTAATCCACCATTTTGTTTTTTAATAACAATTCCTTCAAAGACTTGTATTCTTTGTCTATTTCCTTCTTTTATTCTTTGGTGTACTCTTACAGTATTACCAACACGAATATCTGGAACTTTACTTTTTAATTGTTCATGTTCTATTGATTTTATAATGTCCATGATTTTTCTCCTTTCATAAAAATTTTATTTTAATAATTCTTTTGCCATAACTTTTTCTTCTTCACTTAAAAGTTCTGGTCTTTTTAAATATGTTGTAATTAGAGATTGTTCTTTTCTCCACTTATTAATTTCTTTATGATTACCTGAAGTTAAAACTTCTGGTACTTTTTGACCATTAAATATTTCTGGTCTTGTATATTGAGGATATTCCAATAAGTTGTTACTAAATGATTCTTCTTTTATTGAATCTTCACTTAATACTCCTTCTACATATCTACTCACACTGTCTAATAATACCATTGCTGGTAATTCGCCACCGTGTAAGTACATAGTCTCCTATTGAAATTTCTTCATCTACAATTTCATCTAATACTCTTTGGTCTATTCCTTCATAATGTCCACATAATAAAATTAAATGTTCTTCTTTTGAGAGTTCTTTAACTTTATTTTGATTTAGAACTTTTCCTTTTGGAGATAAGTATATAACTTTTGCATTTTCATCTTTTACTGATTTATATGCATCATATACAACATCTGGCTTTATTACCATTCCAGCACCTCCGCCATATGGCGTATCGTCTACATGTTTATGCTTATCTTTTGAAAAGTCTCTAATATTTACTAAATTAATATTTATTAAATTCTTTTTGCTTGCTCTTTCTATAATGCTACATTTTATTGGCTCAAACATTTCTGGAAAGAGTGTAAGAATTGTAAATTTCATTATATTAGTCCTTTCAATATGTGAACAATTATTTTTTTGTTTTCGATGTCTATTTGTTTTATAACATCTTTTATTGCTGGAAGTAAAATTTCTTTTCCTTCTGGAGTTTCTATACTATATATATCATTGGCACCTGTATTATATATATCTTTAACTTTTCCTAAGAAATTGTTTTCGTCAGTGTATACATCTAAATCTATTAAATCTGCAATATAGTATGTATTTTCTGGAAGTTTTTTATTACTTCTATTAGCTTCTATTACAGTATTTCTAAGATTTTCTGCTTCTGTCATATTGTCTATTCCTTTTATTTTTAGAATGACATTATTTTTATGAAACTTTACACTTTCAATTTCTTTTTCTTCATTATTAATATATACTTTTTTGATTTTTTTGAATTGATTTATATCATCTGTATAAGGATATACTTTTACTTCTCCTTTTATACCAAATGTATTTACAATTTTGCCAATTTCTAATTTTTCTTGCATATTTCCTCCGAATTTTAGCCTAATTCTACTTCTACCCTTTTTCCTTCTTTTGCACCTAAAGCTTTAGATAGTGTTTTTATTGCTTTTAGTATTTTTCCTTGTCTACCTATAATTTTTCCATTTTCTTTTGGATCAATTTTTATAGTGTAAATATCTTTTCCTTCTTCTTGTCTTTGCTTAATAGTAATTGCATTTTTATTATCTACTAAACTTTCAATTATGGTTCTTAAAACTTCTTCCATTTTTCTTATTCCTTTCTCAAGGTTCAAATCAGGTTTGATTTGAATAATTATTCTTCAACCATTTCTCTTTATTTTGCTTTAGCAATTAAAGCTTTAACTGTATCTGTTGGTTTTGCTCCATTTTTTATCCATTTTTCTGCTTTTTCTTTATCTAAAACAATTGTTGATGGTTTTGTCATAGGATCATATGTTCCTATTTTTTCTATTACTTTTCCATCTCTTGCTACTCTTGAATCAGCTACTACGATGTGATAAAAAGGTGCTTTTTTTGCTCCTACTCTTTGTAATCTTATTTTTACCATAATTTCACCTCCCTAAAATGCTTATATATATATTAAAGTATAAAACTTAATATCTAAATTATTTTCCTAGCTTTTTTTCTAGTTCTTGCAAATCTTCATCAGATAAATTATCTAAATTCATTCTTTTCATCATTTTTTTCATTCTTGGGTCTAAATTGCCATTTTTCATTTTTTTCATCATGCTTTGTGTCATTTCAAATGATTTCATGAATTTATTTATATCTTGAACCTGAGTTCCACTTCCATTTGCAATTCTAATTCTTCTTGATGCATTTAAAAGTTTTGGATTTTCTCTTTCTTCATTTGTCATTGAACTAATTATTGCTTCAATTCTATTAAATTCTTTGTCGTCTACATTTATGTTGTATTTACTCATTCCTGGTATCATTTTTAGAATTGATGAGAATGAACCCATTTTCTTAACTTGTTTTAATTGCGCTAAATAATCATTTAAATCTAATTCTTTGTTCTTTCTTAATTTCTTTTCTAATTTTTCTGCTTCTTCTTTGTCAAATGCTACTTCTGCTTGTTCTATTATTGAAAGAACATCTCCCATTCCAAGTATTCTTGATGCCATTCTATCTGGATG
>CALXZS010000126.1 GCA_944393305.1 uncultured Clostridia bacterium
AGATAATCAAAGGAGTATGTTTAGACCCAAGAATAGGAACTCATTATAACAATCCATCTTTTGGCTATGGAGGGTATTGCCTTCCAAAAGATACAAAACAATTATTAGCAAATTATAAAGATGTTCCACAAAATTTGATAGAGGCTATAGTAAAATCAAATAAAACAAGAAAACAATTTATAGCAGATGATGTTTTAAAATATAACCCTAAGGTTATAGGAATTTATAGATTAACTATGAAATCAGGTTCAGATAACTTTAGATCAAGTGCTATACAAGATATAATAAGTATTTTTAAAGAACATAAAAAAGAAATAATTATATATGAACCAACGATAAATGTGGAAGAATTTAAAGGATTAAAAATAATTAACGATTTAAATGCATTTAAAGAAAAGTCTGATATAATTATGGCAAATAGAATGTCCGCAGAATTAAAGAATGTTAAAAATAAGATATACACCAGAGATATTTTTAATAAAGATTAAGAGGTATATGCAAAATATATAAATTAAAACAAAATATAAGGAGTAGTAAATTGAAACAAAATTTTTGTGTATTAATAATGGCAGGAGGTAAAGGAACAAGATTTTGGCCAAAATCAACTGAAGAAAAGCCAAAGCAATTTATAAATTTAATAGAAGATAAAACAATGATACAACTTACTGTAGATAGAGTCAGAAAAATAGTTCCAATAGAAAAAGTATTTATAGCAACAGGAGAAAAATATATAGGATTAGTGAAAGAACAGATAACGGATTTACCAGAAAGAAATATAATAGTAGAACCAATAGGTAGAAATACAGCACCATGTATTTTACTTGCTTCAATGTATATTAAACAGATATATGGGAATTTTAATATTGCTTTCGTACCTTCTGATCATCTAATTAAATATGAAACGAAGTTTGTAAGAACATTGAAATTAGCTAATGATTTTATTGAGAGTAAAAATGAAGCTATTGTTACACTTGGAATCACACCAGATAGACCTGAAACTGGATATGGATATATAAAATATGATAAAAATGATAAAAATAAAGTAGTGAAGGTTGATAAATTTGTCGAAAAGCCTAACTTAGAAAAGGCAAAAGAATACTTGGAATCAAACGGATATTTATGGAATGCTGGAATATTTGTTTTTAATATAGATTATATGCTAAAAGAGCTATCTTCTAATTATAGTAAGGCGTATATACTTTTAAAACAATTGCCAAGAATAGATGATAATAATTATAAAACAGTATTAAATGAAATTTATCCAAAATGTGAAAGCATATCAATTGACTATGCTGTAATGGAAAAATCAAAAAATATATATGTTATACCTTCTAGTTTTGGATGGGACGATATAGGAACTTGGAAATCTTTAGAAAGATATATAAGAAAAGATGAAAATGATAATTATATAAAAGGACAAGTTTCAACATATGATTCATACAATAATATATTATATTCTCAAAATAAAAAAATTATTGCTATTGGAGTGGATAACATTTATTGTATAGAAACCGATAATAAAATAGTAATAGGAGTAAAAGAAAATGTTGACGAATTGGTCAAGTATAGAGAAAAGGAAATATAATTATTGACGCGATTTTTAGTTTATAAGCTTTAGGTTGAGAAAGGAAAAATAGAAATGAAAATAGCGATTGTTCATGATTGGCTTACTAATATGGGAGGAGCAGAGCAAGTAGTAATAAATTTTAAGAAAATTTATCCAGATGCACCAATATATACAACTTTTTATAATCCAGAAAAATTAGATGATGAACTAAAAAATATAGATGTAAGGACTAGTTGTTTACAAAAGAAGAAAATGATAACAAATCATAAAAAATATTTTCCACTTATGCCAATGGCATTTGAAAAATTTAATTTGAATGAATATGACATTGTATTAAGTAGTAGTTCTTCTTGTGCGAAAGGTGTGTTAACAAAACCAGGAAGTATACATATATGTTACTGCCACACACCAATGAGATACGCATGGGAAAAAAGAGATGAATATACTCAGAATATGGGAAGATTAAAGAAAAAATTGGTGGAGATTTTATTACATTATATGCGAATTTGGGATTTGACATCTGCAAGTAGAGTAGATTATTTCATTGCTAATTCAACAGAGGTTCAAAAGCGAATAATGAAACATTATAAAATAGAGTCAGTTATAATTAATCCTCCGGTTAGATGTAGTTTATTTAATATATCAGAAACTGATAAAGATTACTATTTTATTGTATCAAGACTTATCGGTTATAAAAGATTTGACATAGCAGTAAAAGCTTGTAAAGAACTTGGGAGAAAATTAGTAATAATAGGTGATGGAGTTGAAAGAAAAAATCTGGAAAAAATTGCAGATGGAGATGAAAATATAACATTTTTAGGGAGACAATCTGACGATGTTGTAAAAAAATATATGTCAGAATGCAAAGCTTTACTATTTCCAGGAGAAGAAGATTTTGGAATAGTTCCAGTGGAAGCACAAGCATGTGGAAGACCAGTAATTGCTTATGGAAAAGGAGGTGTATTAGATTCTGTTATAGATGGGAAAACAGGAGTCTTTTTTTCAGAACAATCAGTAAATTCGTTAAAAGAAGCAATATTAAAATTTGAAAAAATGAAATTTAATAAAAATCAAATAAGAGAGAATGCTCTTAGATTTGATGAAAAGGTATTTCAAGAAAAAATTAAAAATTTTATAGACGAAGTGAGGAAAAACAATGACAATACAACCAACCAAAAAGAGAATTGAATGGATAGATTCTTTAAAGGGAGTTGCTGCTATACTAGTTATTGTTTCTCATTTTTGGGAAACAAGTAAGAAATTGTATGGCTTTGCAGGAAATGAAAACATATTATTTCTTATACTAAATGATATAACTATAAATTATATTGACATTGGAAAAATTGCAGTAACAATTTTTTTTATGATAAGTGGATATTTGACTGCCAATACTTTTAGGAAGAAAACAAAAAAACAATTTATTATAGATAGATGTAAAAGAATGTATCCATTATATTGGTTTTCAATTTTATTATCATTAATACTAATAGGAAGTGAACCAATAAGTAAAATTATTATTAATGCTACTATGTTTCAACAATTTGTTGGTGTTGAAAATATTATTGGTGCTTTTTGGACATTGCAAATTGATTGGATTTTTTATATTATATGTTTGATTTTAGTGAGTTTAAAAATTTTTGAAAATAAAAAATTCATTAATCTTTCATATTATGGATTACTTGCATTATCATTATGCATGGCAATACTAAGGTTTTATACAGAGAAAAATTTTCCGGTTGCTATAGGTATATTATTATCAGTGACTTTTTTAGGACTAATGTTAAAAAGAAATGAAACTGATGATAAAGATCAAAAATATAACTTGAGAATTAATATTATGTTATTTTTTATAGTTTTATTTCCAACTGTTATGTTTTCATACACAAATAAATTTGTTGATATGCAAGTTGGATTTAGATATTATATTACATATTTATTAGCATTTATCATATTTTTTATTGGAAAGAAAATAGTAACAAGAAAAACAATATTTTCAAATTTAGGAAAATATAGCTATTCATTATATTTATTACACCCAACTATTGGCTTTTTTGTTATAAACAAATTATATGATTATTTTTATTGTAATATAATTATAAATATGATAATTGCATTTATCATAACTGTTATTTGTTCAATGATAAGTGGAAAGTATATTGAACCGATTTGGGTAAATAAGAAAAAAGCAAATAAGATTATTTATATAAATGGCAGATTTCTAACTCAAAAAATTACAGGGGTACAAAGATATGCTATAGAAGTACTTAAACAGTTAGATAAATTGAATTTGGATTATCACTTAGTACTGTTAGCTCCAAAAAGGGGAATAATTCAAAATATGAAATTAAAAAATATAGAATTAAGACAAATAGGTAATTTTACTGGACACATATGGGAACAAATTTCTTTACCAATTTATATTATTACACATCAAAGAGGTAAGTTACTTAATTTCTGTAATGTTGCCCCAATATTATATCCTGGTTATGTTACGATACATGATATAGCATTCAAAACCCATCCAGAACATTTAAATAAAAATTTTTCAATAATTTATAGAATTATTACAAGATTAAATATAAACCGTTATAAGCATATATTTACAGTG
>CALXZS010000127.1 GCA_944393305.1 uncultured Clostridia bacterium
TTTTTAACGTCAAAAAACTATGCCTCTTAGATTCGTCTAAAAAGCATAGTTTCTCTATGTTTACATAAATATATTTTGTTAAATCCTACGATATATATATATATATATATACAGCCCCAAGGCTTTCGCGTCTTTTCATTTGTTACTCTCCTTGCTTAATTTCTAAACTTATTTTACATATATATTTTTTTAAAGTCAAGTATTTTTATATTTTAATTGTTTTTGCTTTTTTAATAATTTCTTTTCTTAATATAACATTTCCGAGTGGCATTATTGATTCTTCAAATCTAGAATTAAATAATTTCTGAAGTTCTATTTGCACATTTTTATTATCTGCTATTATATAACTTTTTCCATCTTGCAAACAAATTAAATTTAGCATCCATTTTTCATCCATCTCATTAAATATTTTTCTAATTTTTCTTAAATTTGCTATTATAAAATCTTTATTCCAAACAGTTAATTGTCCAAATATCTTTGGTAAACTTTTACTTATTATTTCTGTCTTAGTGTCATTTTTTATAGTTTCATCTAAATTTTCTTCTATCTGCTTTTGACATTCATAAAAATAACATTTATCAAAGTCATTAATTTCTATTATCTCTTGCATTTTTTGATAAGCTCTTTTATCTCTATTACTTGTTACTTTTGCCGTAAAATTTAAAGTATTATCCAATATTGCTGACATTAATAACTTTGCTACATCAACAATCATATTATTTAGCATATTATTCTTTTCGTATTCTTCAAATACCAATGTTGCTGCTGCACCTATAAATTCTATATTTGCATTTTCTTTGATTCTATCCCTCCAAAATTCTTCATATCCTACATGATGATCAATTACTTTAATAACATTTTCTTGTTTTACAAATTTATCAAAAAAGTCTGGATTAGATACGTCTACTATTACATATTTATCATCATTTTTAGCCTTGTAATTATCTAATTTTGAATTCAAATTTCTTAATGAATTTGTAATTGAGTTATTCAAATTAGCTGAGCTTATTGCTTTTGCATTTATTCCTAATGAATTCAACAATCTTGCGTATGCAATACTACATGCATATGCATCTATATCCATATATTTTGAACCCGAAGTTACTACTATCATATTTTTCACTCTTCTTATAATATGTTTATATGATTCATTTAATTAAGTAATTTATAAACACATTCTTTCTTTTCTATTTTTTCAATAATTAAGTAAGCTGTTTTGGGGAGGTGTCCCCAAAAGCAGCACCAAAAACATTTTACATATATATTTTTTTAAAGTCAAGTATTTTTTATATTTTATCCAACCTCCCCTATATGTATATTTTCAATTTCTACATTTAGTTCTCTTTGTACAATATTTTGTATTTGTGCAATTTGTTGTGTTTCCAAATTATTATTATCTAAAATAACATTTACACTTGGGTCATTTATAAATATGACTACATTTTTAAAACCCTTAGTTTGCAATAGATTTTCAGCTATCATTATTGCATTCTTTTTATCATTTATATTTTTTATTTCATTCTCTGCTATATCTTTCTGGTCTGATGGAATTTTTTCATTTTCTAATATGCCTTGATATGTTTCTAACATTTGTGAATACATTGTTTCTCGTTCTAATTTTGACTTTGTAAAATAGTCACTTTCTACACTTTCATTAGAAGTTTCTACCACCTCATTTTCTACTGCATTACTTTCATTTACCGTATTTTCAGTTACACTATTTTCAGCTATTACATTTTCTATTTGAGTAGTTACATTTGCATTTTCTATTACATTCTCTTCTTGAACAGTATTTGGATTTTCTTCTTGCAAATTATTTTCTTCTAACATTTCATTCTGAATTATGCTATTTTCATCTGCAACATTTGTACTAACCAACTGTGCATCTCCCAATTGTGCTAATAATAAATTTTCGTTTTCATGATTATTTGTATAATTCAAATAACCTGCTGTCATCAACATTAATGAGATAGCTAATATTACGACTTGATTTTTTTTCATAATCTTTTTTATATTACTATCTTTCTTTTCACCTATTCTCTTTATCATACTTACTCTCCCATCTTAAATACTTGTATCTTATGTGTTGCAAGTCCAGTAGCTGCTTCGACTGCTTGAATTATATTTGTTTTCACACTGGCATCATCTGCACCTTCAGCGGTTATAATTGCACCTTCTATTTTTGGACTGATTATACTTTGCGTAACTGGTTCTTTTGCACCACTTCCATCTTCTTTATATATAACCTCTTTTTGAGAATCAGTCTCCGAAATAGTTCTACTCCCTCCAGAACTATCAGTTTCTGTGGTATTACTTTCTTTTGAATTTTCATTATATATTGGTACATATGTACTTGTTTCTGAATATGTTAAAAGTACCTTTACTTTTCCAGCTCCTTGTATATTTGATAAAATATTAGCTAATTTTTGTTCATTTTCATCAGCTGAAACTTCACTTGCTACTTGCGTTACATCATTTCTCCCTTCTGCCTCTGGTACTAAATTACTTTCTTCTGAGTTTTCATTTCCATTCCAGATATAATTTATTGCTACAATTGTTACAATTAATATCACAACAAATACTAATATGTTTTCTACTTTTTTCTTATTATTACCATCATTTTTTGAAAACGTTTCTTTCATAAAATCTTTAAACATAACTTTCCTCCATTACTCTATAATTATGTTTTTTTCTTTAACACCATATGTTTCATTTAAGTATTTTTTTAATTCACTTTCTTCACTACTAGATATTCCTTTTACCACTTGTTCTTTTATAGAATTTTCTTTTTCACCAATTTGCACTTCATTTATTACTACCTCATTTATAGTCGTATTATTTTCTGTTTCTTCCTCTTCATTTAACTCATAAATACCAATTACTTTTAAGCTTTCTATTTCGTATTTATCGTTGGTTTTTAATTCTACCTTTTCACATCCATATCCTTTATTTTTTAATTTTGAAATTACATCTTGATTTAAGTTAGTAACATATATTTCATTAATACTATCCCCTGTATTTACTTCAGTTTCACTTGTATTTGTTTCAATATTTAAAGCTAAATTTTCCAAATTCAAATCTATATCTTTACCTACTACCGGATTTATAACTGAAAAAAGTACATATACTCCAATTACAATTTTTATGTATTTCTTGCTTTTGCCTTCTGGCAACAGCATTTGTATTATTACACCTATTATTACTGCAAATATTATTTGTTGTGCCCATGAGCTTATAAAAGAAAGCATATATTCTCCTTTCTCTATCCATACATAAGTCCGCTATTAGATATTTTCATTACAATAGCAATTCCAATAATGAGTAAAACTGTTAGTGCAAATAATACTGCTAAAAATATTTTAAATGTTCCTCCCATTTGTTCCATTATTCCTACTACTTTTTCATCTGCTATTGGTTCACACAGGGCAGCACCTAAATAATATGTAATTGTGAGGGCTGCAAGTTGTATTATTGGTCTAATGCATATTGCAATAATCACTAAAATTCCTACTACTCCAACTGCATTTTTAATTATATTGCTACATCCCATAATTGTATTTACAGCATCTCCTAAAATACTTCCCACTACTGGAACAACTGAAGATATTGCAGTTTTTGCAGCTTTAGCTGTTACTCCATCTACACTTGCGGTTAAACCTCCTTCTAATGATGTAACACTTACAAATAAAGTTAATACTGTTCCTAAAATCCATACCATACTTGAATTTAAAAATTTAGAAAGTTTTCCAACTTGTGCTTGGTCAGATATTTTTGAAATTATTCCTAAAGCTGTTGCTACTAGTGCAATTGGTATTAATATATTTGTCATAAAATTACTAATAAATGTAACCATTAAGAGTAATATTGGTTGTAACATTCCAGAGGAGACAACATTTCCTGTTGTTATCATAAGGGTTATTAAAAGAGGTATTAAAGTATTTGCAAATCCTGTTAGATTTTGTACAGCGGTTTTCATTTCAGTTATAATACTTGAAAAATTGGTCATTATTAGAGTTATTATTAATATATATTCTATGTAATAAGCTATTTTCGAAACATTTTCATTTCCTAAATTTTCACTAATTGCTTTTAATATGCTATGTATAACTACTATAATCATTACACTTCCTATTGTTACCAATGTGCTTTTTAGGTTGTCCCCTA
>CALXZS010000128.1 GCA_944393305.1 uncultured Clostridia bacterium
GCTTTTAGTACCTCTACTGTTGATACTCCAAATTTTTTGATTATCTTTTTTGCTGTTGCAGGTCCTACACCTTTTATCACTCCATTAGATAAATATTTTTCTAGTGCGTCTAATGTTTCTGGCATTATTTTTTCAAATGTTTCCACTTTAAATTGGTTACCATATTCTGGATGAGTAACAAATTTTCCTATTATTTTTAAACTATCTCCTTTTTGTATAAATGGTAAGTAACCTACTATTGTTGTATCAGCTGATTCCATTTCAAATGTTGCAATTGTATAACCATTTATTTCATTTTTATATATAATGTCATTTATTGTTCCTTTTAATTCCATTGTTCTCCTTCTACTTTTGCTTCTGATAATTTAAGGGTGCCTCTTTTTATAAAGAGCACCCCAATATTTTATTAATACCCATACATGTTAGACATGTACCAAGAGTTTAAGTCAAAAGGTTCTCTTGTTTCTGGCATACCATAATCTATTCCATAAGTTTCTACTCTAATACTTGTGATAACTGGTGGATCTATTGGTCTATCCTGTGTTAATTCGCTATCTGCATTAGTTGAATCTCTTGTTTCAACTTCTACATTTGAAATTGTATCTATTATATCCATTCCTTCTGTTACTTTTCCAAAAGCTGCATACAATCCGTCTAAATTAGCACTTTGGTCAGTTGTTGTTATAAAGAATTGGCAAGATGCTGAATTATATCCTTCTGTTGCAAGTGTTGAACTATAATTACTATAATCACCTCTAGCCATAGATATAACTCCTCTTTCATGCTTTAATGTATTGTCATTATCTCCATTTGCTATAAATTCACCTGTTATTGTATATTCATCATCTGAATCTTCACCTAAATCTCTTAAAGTTGCATTTCCTGAACCATCACCATTTGGATCTCCACCTTGTATCATAAAATCTGGTATTGTTCTATGGAATGTTAGTCCATCATAAAATCCATTATTAGCTAAAGCTATAAAGTTTGCAACTGTTTCTGGTGCATAGTCTGGATATAACTCTATTTTTACTGTTCCATAGTTTTCTACTTCCATTGTTGCTACTGGATTTTGTGCTGTGAAATATTGTTTTTGTATTATTGTATTTACAACATATGCAATTAGTCCTAAAACAAGAATAATTGCAACTATTGTTGCTATAAATTTTATTTTAGAATAGTTTCTTTCTGTACTTTTTTTTACTTTTGGTTGTTTTTGCTTTTCTTCTTTTTTCATAATATTTATTCCTCCATCTTTTATTATAAATGCAATAGATATTCACAGGATTTTATTAATTTATTCTAATTGTATATTTGAAATTTCGCAGTTCCGCGTAAGCGTTCAAACGAGCTTGAAGGATTTCAAGCGAAGTGCGTTTGGAGCTGTAAAATTCGAAGAATTTTAGCAGCGACCGCAAGGAACAAGAAATTTTAGAATATACAATTTAAATATATTAATAATTGGCTGTGAATTGTAGTATAGATATTTTATCACTAAACTATTAAATTATCAAATAAAAATTGCTCTCTCATTCTTTTTAATGATTGTTTTATTGTTCTAGCTCTTATTTCTCCAATTCCATCGACATCATCTAGTTCCTCAATATCTGCTACTAACAAATTTTGAAGAGATTTGAATTTTTTTACTACATTTTCAACTATTGTATTAGGCATTCTTGGAATTTTATTTAAAATTCTGTATCCTCTTGTATAAACACTTACCTCATCATAACTTGTTTGAATATTGTACCCTAATAATTTTGCAATATTTTGGACAACTAATAATTCATCACGACCTAATGCACGTATTTTATCATATGTTTTATCTACATTTTTACCATTTATGTAATCTTTAACTATTAAATACTCTTCTTTTTCAACTCCATCTGTTAGTTCTTCTAATTGCATTTCTATTAGTCTACCATCTGTTCCTAATTCATATATTGCTTTTCTTACTTCTTCTACAACCTGCATAAGCATTTCTGCCCTTTGAAGTGTTTCTATAACAATTTGCAATGTTACTATATCATTAAATTCATATTCATTCAATAGATTTATTCTATTATCTAAAACTTTTTTATATTTTTCTACTGTTTGAAGTGCTTGGTTTGCTTTATTTGCAACTCTTGATGTATCTTCTAATACATATCTGTTTTCATTTTGGTAAATAGTTATTATTCCTCTTCTTTGAGAAATACTAATCACTATATTTCCTGTTTGTTTTGCTACTCTTTCAGCGGTTCTATGTCTTGTTCCTGTTTCTGATGTTGGTATACTTTGAGATGGAACTAATTGTGCATTTGCCACTAATATTTTCTTTAAATCTGAACTTAATATTATTGCTCCATCCATTTTTGCTAGCTCATATAATCTTGCAGATGTATAGTCAACATTAATATTAAATCCTCCGTCTACTAAATCCATTACTTCTTTGTTTTCACCAATTACTATTAACGCTCCAGTTTTTGCTTTTAATATATTATCCAAACCTTCTCTTATTGCTGTTCCTGGTGCTATCAATTTTAAAATGTCAATAAAGTCATTTTCTTTAACTGCCATTAAGAATCACTCCCAAAGTAACTATTTAATGCCTACTGCTTTTAAGGCATCATTTATATTTCTAACGCCTATTATATCTAAATTATACTTATCTTTCAAGAGTTTTTTGTTATTTTCTGGTATAAGACATCTTTTAAATCCTAATCTTTCTATTTCTTTAAGTCTTTTGTCTATCAAATTAACGCTTCTAATCTCTCCAGTTAGCCCAACTTCTCCTATTACTGCAATATCTTTTGGTATACTTATATTTTTAAAACTTGAAGCAACAACTAAGGCGACACCTAAATCTACCGCTGGTTCGGTTATTCTCATTCCACTTACAACATTTAAATAAACATCTTGATTTCCCAGTGATAAATTTGACCTTTTTTCAAGCACAGCAATTAAAAGTGCTAATCTATTAAAATCCACACCATTAGCTGTTCTTTTAGGAATTCCATAAACGCTCATTGTTGTTAACGCTTGAACTTCAACTAAGAGTGGTCTTGTTCCTTCTATTGTACAAATTATGACTGAACCTGAGTATTTATCGCTTCCTTCAGATATAAGTATTGATGATGGATTTGTTACTTCACACATTCCTTCATTTTGCATTTCAAACATTCCAACTTCATTTGTTGAACCAAACCTATTTTTTACAGTTCTTACTATTCTATATGAAAAATATCTTTCACCTTCTATGTATAAAACAGTATCTACCATATGTTCTAGTACCCTTGGCCCTGCTATATTTCCATCTTTTGTTACATGACCAATAATTATAGTTGTAATTTGATTTGCTTTACATACTCTCATAATTCTTGATGTAATTTCTCTTACTTGACTTACCGTTCCTGGTGCGGATGTTATTTCATTTGAATACATTGTTTGTATTGAGTCTATTACAACTAATTTTGGATTCATATTTGTTATTTCATTATCTATAACATCTATATCTGTTTCTCCTAGAAACATAATATTTTCACTTGCAATAGAAAGTCTATCTGCTCTTAGTTTTACTTGTTCTGCTGATTCTTCTCCTGAAACATACAATACTTTTCCATCTGTACTTAGTTTATTACAAAGTTGGAGTATTAGCGTTGATTTACCTATTCCTGGTTCTCCTCCAACTAAAACAAGTGAACCTTTTACTAAGCCCCCACCAAGCACTCTATCAAGTTCTTGGTAACCAGTTTTCATTCTTATTGCTTCTTTTCCTTCTACACTATTTAAAGCTTTTGGTTTTGCTGCCTCTTTTACTTTTCCATCTGGTGCTAAAGATTTTTGCTCTTTTTCTTCATAAAATGTATTCCATGAATTACATGCTGGACATTTTCCAAGCCATTTTGGTGACTCATATCCACATTCACTACATACAAAGATTGTTTTTGCTTTTGCCATTTATGTTTCCTTTCTATAATTCCTTTATTTCTTTTTCAGATAAATTTGTAGCTAATGCAATATCTTCTATTTTTATTCCTAATTTTTTTTAATTTTTTGCTATTTTTTTATCATCTTTGTATTTTTCGTATGCTTTTCTTACTTTCTCTAGTTCTAGTATAACTATTTCCTCCTT
>CALXZS010000129.1 GCA_944393305.1 uncultured Clostridia bacterium
CCCAATCTTACAAAAATGTCATTTTATTTTAATATAAATCGATGGTAAGTAAGGTAAAATGAAGCTAAAATATAATTAATAAAAAGAAAGGAGATTTTTATGAGTGAAGTTTTAGAAGTTAAAAATGTAGAGAAATATTATGGCAATAAATCAAATTTAACAAAAGCCATAGATAATATTAGTTTTAAAGTACAAGAGGGAGAATTTGTAGGAATTATGGGAGCATCTGGCTCAGGAAAAACTACACTATTAAATTGTATTTCCACAATAGATAGAGTAACATCAGGTAATATTATCATAAATGGAAAAGATATTACAAAATTAAAAGGTAATAACTTAAATAAATTTAGAAGGGAAGAGTTAGGCTTTATTTTTCAAGATTTTAATTTATTAGATACTTTAACAGCATATGAAAATATAGCATTAGCACTTACTATACAAAAAGTAAAACCTAAAGAAATAGAAAAAAGAGTAGATGAAATAGCAGATAAACTAGGAATAAAAGATATTTTAAAGAAATATCCATATCAAGTTTCTGGTGGGCAAAAACAAAGAATTGCATCAGCCAGAGCTATTATTACAAATCCAAAATTGATACTAGCAGATGAGCCAACAGGAGCATTAGATAGTAAATCGGCAAGGCAATTATTAGAAAGTTTTGAATATTTAAATAAAAATTTAAATGCTACTATTTTAATGGTAACACATGACGCATTTACCGCTTCATATGCTGACAGAATTTTATTTATTAAAGATGGAAAAATATTTAATGAATTAATAAAAGGTAAACAATCAAGAAAAGAATTCTTTGAAAAAATAATAGAAGTAGTTACACTTCTTGGAGGTGAGTTAGGCGATGTCATTTAAACTTGCTTTTAAAAATATGAAGAAAAATATGAAAGATTATGTAATATATTTTATTACTCTTGTATTAGGAGTAGCAATCTTTTATATTTTCAACAGTATGGAAGCTCAACAAGCAGCATTAAGCATGTCTGAATCAAAACAACAAATAATAGAATTAATGGTTCAAGCATTAGGAATAGTATCTGGCTTTGTAACAGTAGTTTTAGGATTTTTAATAGTTTATGCAAATAACTTTTTAATAAAAAGAAGAAAAAAGGAATTTGGACTATATATGCTTTTAGGAATGGGAAGAAGGAATATTTCTACAATATTGCTTTTAGAGACATTTCTTATAGGTATATTTTCATTAGCAGTTGGGTTAATTATAGGAATATTTGGTTCACAACTTATGTCAATATTAGTTGCAAAAATGTTTGAAGCAGATATGACTGGATTTAAGTTTGTATTTTCAGAAGATGCCTTAGTAAAAACAATTATGTATTTTGCAATAATATATTTACTTGTTATGATATTAAATCTCTTCTCAGCTGCTAAATATAAATTAATAGATTTATTAAATGCAGGGAAAAAGAATGAAAGGGTAGTATTAAGAAATCCAGTAATTTCAGTAATATTATTCATAATATCAATAGCGGTACTAGCTTATGCATATTATTTAGCAATTACTGAAGTAACAGGAGCAACTGCAAACGGATTTTTATTTGCTATATTATTAGGAATAATTGGTACATTCATGTTTTTCTATTCACTTTCAGGATTTGCACTAAAATTAATACAAATGAATAAAAATATATATTTGAAAAACTTAAATATATTTGTTTTAAGACAAACAAATAGTAAAATTAACACAACAGTATTTTCAATGAGTATAATATGTTTACTACTATTTTTCACAATATGCATATTTTCATCTGCTATGAGTTTAAATAATTCATTAACAGCACAATTAAAAACTCTAAACCCAGCAGATATAACAATTACAAAACAATATAACCTACCAGAAAAATATACTAATTCGAGTGGAAAGGTTACAATGGAATATTCAGAAGAGCAAAGAAAAGATTCACTAATACCAATTATGGAATCTCTAGAAAGTGCAGGCTTTGATAAATCTAATTTCTCAGACTATGTAGAAATTGGTCAATATAGAGTAGAAAATATAACACCTAAAGAAACAATAGGAACAGTGCTTTCAGAAATGCAAAGTGATTTTCCAGCTTTACAAGTAGATTATCCAGAAACAATTATCAAAGTTTCAGATTATAACAAACTTCAAAAATTATATGGAAGAGAAGAAATTACTTTAAATGATAACGAATATGTAATGGTTTGCAATTATGAAGCTATGAAAGAGTATAGGGATGAAGCACTAAAAAATGGAACTACGCTTACAATTGATGGAAAAGAGTTTGTACCTAAATTTGATGAATGTATTGATACAATAATTTCTATATCTACTCAGCCAATGGAAACAGGTACAATAATATTGCCAGATGAAGCGGTAAAAGATGAATGGAAATTTTATATGCTTTTATCTGCAAATTATGTAGGTCAAACTGATGATGAAAAGCAAGCTGTTGAGGATAAACTTATAGATGTATCTGAAGAAGATAGTACTGTAAACCAAGTGGTTTTTGAAAACATGACAGCATTTACAAAAATAACAAATTATGAAGCAAGTGTTGGAATTTCAGCAACTGTGACATTTATAGGACTATATTTAGGAATTATATTCTTAATATCTAGTAGTGCAATATTAGCACTTAAAGAATTGACAGATAGTTCAGATAATAAAGAACGTTATAAAATACTTAGAAGAATTGGTGCAGATGAAAAGATGATAAATAAAGCATTATTTAAACAAATAGGAATATTCTTTATGATACCACTTCTTTTAGCAATAGTTCATTCAATATTTGGAATGAAAGTAGCTAGTATAATATTAGAGGTATTTGGAAAGCAAGATATATTCTCATCAATAATATTAACAGCAATATTCATGGTTCTAATTTATGGTGGATATTTCTTAGCAACGTATTTCGGAAGTAAAAGTATTATAAAAGAAGAAAATTAAGATAATTTTAAGAAAAAAGTCATAAAAAAGTCATTTTTATATGCTATTATATAAATGTAAAGCACATAGATAATAAATTTACTGTGAAAGGATGTAAATAATATGAAATGAAAAAAGTAATAGGAAAAATATTAATAATTATATTAATCATACTACTAAGTTTTGGACTAATAATTGTTGGAACTGGTTATAACATGTATAAAGAAGCAATTGAGAAAGTTCCACTAGAACAAAAAGTTGAAGAAATTAAAGAAAAAGATAATTATACCACACTAGAAGAAATGCCCGACTTATATAAAATGGCAGTTATAGCAGTAGAAGACCATAGGTTTTATGAACATGGTGGTATAGACATTATAGCAATAGGAAGAGCACTTTGGAATGATATTAAAGCTTTAAGTTTTGTAGAGGGAGGAAGCACAATTACTCAGCAATTAGCAAAAAATACTTATTTTACACAAGAAAAAGAACTCACAAGAAAAGTAGCTGAAGTTTTTATGGCTTTTGAAATAGAACAAAATTATGATAAAGATGAAATACTTGAACTTTATCTTAATACAAGTTATTTTGGTGATGGGTATGATACAGTTAAAGAAGCATCGAGAGGTTACTTTGAAAAAGAACCAATGGAACTTACAGATTATGAGGCAGTAATGCTAGCTGGAATTCCGAATGCCCCATCTGTATATGCTCCAACTAAAAACTTGGAACTCGCAAAACAAAGACAAAAGCAAGTATTAGATAAACTTGTAAAATATGAATATATTAGTAAAGATAAAGCAGAAGAAATCTTAGAAGAAGGAAATATAGAATATCCTTCTAACTAATTACTAACTATGGTTAAATCTATATCTTTAACTCCCCTTAATATAAAGATATAGTTTTAATATATAAACTTTAATATTTCAAAAACTCTAATATGGATTTCCTTATTAGAGTTTTTTATAAAAAATACCAACTTCTATGACATATTATTTCAAAAATTGGTCAATAATATAACTAAAAAAGAGGTTGATATGAAAAAAGTTGTAAAGATATTTTGGGTATTTGTTATAGGGTGCATTGCTGGATATATTATGGAAGTAGCATTTCATTTCTTTTGGACTAGAAGTTTTGAAACAAGACA
>CALXZS010000130.1 GCA_944393305.1 uncultured Clostridia bacterium
TTAACACCAATTTTAGCCATTACTCTACCAGTATTTAACGAAAAATAATCAGTAGTAGCTTCTATCTCATAATATTGATGTAATCCTTCTTTAACTCCATCAATTTTACACCAATCTTTGTCAGCATCTAGTTCATCAGTATTACCACTATTAATCTTACCGTCAAGAGATTCTAACATAAATAAAGTTGTTATTGGTCTTTTTTTCACTTTAAATCCTCTCCTCTTTAAATTTCATTTTACATTTTTACTTATCATAGTATGAAATTTCTATTTTATTTCCATCTAAATCTTCAATTGCAAAACAAGTATAATTATCTAAACTATCTGGTATTTTTTCAGGTTCATATAAGATTTTTGCACCAATTGCTTTGCATTTATTGAATTCTTTGTCTACATTATCAGTATATAAACCTAAAACCCCGTTATTTCCAATAATTCTTTTATCTCCAGTTGCTTCAGTAGAAATTATACCAAAATATACCTGGTTATTTTCATTTTCCCAATCAGCCCATCTATTTTCAGTAATATTAGTTGGTTGTTTTCCTAATAATTTCGTATAAAAGTCTATTGATTTCTTTATATCTTTTACTACAAAATAAAAATTATCTATTTTTATCAAACTCATCACTTCACTTTCATTTTACTTATTTTTTAGATAATATCATAAATGAGAGCAATTATCAATAATCGCTCTCACTAAAATCTTTTATACTCTTAACTTAAATGTTTTTGGTGCATACTTATATGCCAAGAATAATGAAATTAAACAATATGCTATGCAGAATACTATTGTAGCAATTCCAAATCCAAATATAGGCATTTTAATTTGTATCATATACCAACTAACGATATAAGTTAAACCTTGTACCACTTTATATGTACTGCTTTTCATTTCTGTACTAACATTGTATGGTTGTAACAAATAATACATTACCAAATAATGAACAGAAAAGAATATACTCATTGATATAATTGATATGAATAATATTGCATAATTTATTGGATTATCTGTTCCTCCAGATAAATATAATAGCAATGCTAATCCTCCACCAATTAAAACTGCTGGTAATAAATTTATTGTTATCAATGTTTTTAATCTTTCTTTAAATATTCCTAAAATAACTTTTGGTGTTCTATATATTCTATATGTTAGCATACTATGATCGCAATTCATAAACATAGCTTGTGTTACTGATGAACTTCTATTTATTAGGTACATGATAAACACAAAGTATGGTAAATATACGAGTAATATTTCATTTGTTTTAGTTTTAAAGTTTTCATTCATTGTTATTCCAATAATCATTGCTGTAATTATTACTAATATAACTACTGATTGTTTCTTTACTGCTTCTGTTAATATTTTCTTGTGTCTTTTTACAAACAAATCATGAAAATATGCAAATCCAGTTTTATTGCTTGTATATTTTGTATCTAATTCTATTTGCTTTAAGCTATTATCTTTCATAGCCTGTGTTCCATTTGCTTTTTCTTGCATATATACATTTGATTCTGTTAAAATTTGTTTATACATCTTTCTATAATCTTTAAAATTATGTATTTTCACTAAACTAATTATTCCTAATATTATTGCAATAATAAATACACATAAGAAAATAGTTTGAGTTATTACAATATTTATTGCAGGTAAGCCATAAGCAAGTACCAAGCAAACCGCTACAAATCCCCATACAAATTTTGTAGGTAAATTTTCATTTGATGCTTTGTTTGTTTTTCTAAAATCATATATGCTGTAATTCATTACGATTAGTTTTATTGCTAGTGCAAAAAATGGTAATGCTATTTGAATCCATAACGGAACACCTATTATCATTCCAAAAAGTATAGTAAATGGTAAAAATCCAACAACTAATTTTATTAATTGATAATAGTAATTAGAAAGTCCATATTCTCTAGCATTGATATTCATTAAAATGATTGCATAATATTTATCCTTTGTAGGATTTAACATATATGTATTTAGCACTCCTCCAGCAAGTGTTAAAAATACAAATAGATATATAAATGTGTCTGCTTGATTTGTTTTATACCAAGACAAAGCCATAAATATCATTGCTGAAATATATATAATTTTTCCAATAAAAATATTTATTATTTCCCAAAGAATACTAATAATCCCTGCAAATATTTTTAGCCCTTTACTTTTGTATAAACCATTTGGTAATATTCTTTTTATTAAAGGTAATTGTTTTATAGAATAAATAATACTATTTGTTCTATATGTATTTTGTAATTTAAAGGAAGTGATAAATGTTTTTAGCATTTTAATTTTCCTCCTTTAAAGCATCTATTATTTTATTCTTTAAATGTTCATTATCTAAATTGTTTTTATCTATTTCTTCTAATATACCTTTATTTAGAATAACGATTTCATCACATAAATCAAGAGCTAGTTCCATTATATGTGTTGAGAAAATTATAATATGATCTTTCTTTATCTCTTTTAACATTTGTTTCATTTCCTCAGCAACTACAACATCAAAAGATGTTAAAGGCTCATCTAATAATAAAACATTTGGACTTGCTATGATATTTACAAGCATTTGCATTTTATTTTTCATACCATGTGAGTAATCTTTTAATAATCTATCTCTATCTTCTTTTTCTATTTTCATAAAATCAAAATATTCATCTATTGTTTTCTCATTTTTAATCCTTTTCTTATTTATATCAATAAAGAATTTTAAAAACTATCTTGCTGTTAAAAATTCTGGAACATTTGGAGTTGATAATACATATCCAATATCTTCTGCTTCCATCTTTCTTTGTTTTCCATTATCTTCTATAAAAAACTCTCCTGCATCTATTTCTATATCTTCATTTAGGCAGTTAAAAAATGTTGTTTTTCCTGCTCCATTTCTTCCAAGTAGCCCATATATTTTACCTTTTTCAAATTCAAAATTAATGTCTTTTAATACTTCTTTTTTTTCAAATTTCTTTTTTAGATTTTTTACTACTAATTTCATATATATTTTTCTCCTCTTATTTTGCTTTACTATTTTATTTTTTTCATTGTATATCCTGTCATTTTAAATCCGTTATTTTCATAGAATTTCATCACTTTTTCATTTCCAACTGATACATGCACATCCATACTTTTAGCTCTATTTTCTTTTAGCCATTCTAATACCTTACTAAACAATGAGCTTCCAACTTTTTTATTTCTATATTTTTCAGTTACAAATAAATCTTCTATAAATCCTTCATTATGATGGTTTAGATATGCTGATGTAAAACCTATAATTTTTGTTCCAGCTGATGCAACATATATAATTGATTTATATTTTCTTTTCATGTATTCTTCAAAATTATTTTCATTGATTTCTAAAAATCTTTCGCTGTATGGTCCATTTAGATTGTAATGATATAATTGTTGCTCATTTAGAATATCTTTTAATAAATAATATTCTCCAATTTTAACTTCTTTATATGTAATATTATCTTGATTATTAAAAATGTTTTCAGCCATTTTTTCTCCCTTCTTCAAAAATAAACTTGTCTTCACAATAATACTATAAAATATATAAATAATCTACTTTTTTATGTTAAAAGATATAAAATATCTAAAATAGTTTGAATTTTTGACCAAATTTGCTTCTTAAAACAAAAAAATTGAGGTTAGTCCCTCAATTTAATTTTTTATAAATATTTTAACGTTGAAAGTGTAACATCTATTAATAATATAAAAATCAACGTAAAACAAATGATATTTTGAATATTATATCTATTCCACTTTGTTGTTATATTTTGTAATTCATTTTGTATAAAAGGATGTAATTTTTCTAATAAAATAACTCCAGCAATTCCCCAAAATATAGAATACAATAAACTAACTCTACCTTGAATATTTAGGAAGTCGTTTGAGTAATCCCACCATCTTAATCCAAATAACATTTCAAGTATAAGAAAAACAATATATTCAAATACTGTAAATGCAATTGTTGCTATTAAA
>CALXZS010000131.1 GCA_944393305.1 uncultured Clostridia bacterium
AAAGAAAATTTGACAAAAAAATTAAGTACCATCAGTACTTACAACAGTTTTTTTAAAAATTAACTGTTAAAAACCCGTATATTTGAATCACTATCAATAACTGGTAAAAGAGAATTTTTAAAATTATTCATAAAAAATTCAATCCTTTCTTGCTAACTCTAAATGTACATATAATTATTTGAACTAACTATAAATTAATATAGCATAATTTATAAACAAAAGCAAAGGGTAAAAATTTTTTTATGTCTTTTATGCTGATAAACCACTAAAAAATATTTACAATAATAACAAAATATGATATATTACATATAGAAAATATTTACAGTATAAGAGGAAACAAAATGGAAAAGAAGGACGAGCAAAAAAATAAAGAAAGCATCTTTATACAAATATTAAAAATAATAAAAACGATACTAAAGATGATAATAGCAACAACATTTGTTTTCTGTACACCATTTATATTACCTGTAATATTAAAAATATTAATACAAAGCAAAATCTTTGAAAATGTAGAAGAATTTAATGCTATTGCAAATAGTTTTTACAATAATTATACAATAGTGTATATTGTAATAACAATTTTAATATTATTATGGTTTTTTTATAAATGGGAAGATGTAAAAAAAATAATTAAGTCAATTCATCTTTCAATAAAACATGGTGATACAAGTCTAGATGCAGAAGCAATACTTAATGATGAACTTGAAGAAAATAAAAATAAAATAGAAATAACACATGATATGCAAAAAGTTCCTGGAAGTGATGATAGTAATAGTGCAGCCAAAATATTAAAGGAAACAGATACAAGTAAAAAGAATCATATAGATGTAATATTACTTAATGAATCAATAAAAGAAAGCTCAAATACAACTAGAAAATTAATGTTGGAAAAGTTAAATATTAAGCAAAATGGAGAAAATTTAAATATTAGGCAACTTGAAGAAGAAAATAGAAATTTGAGATATTATGCAGCATATAATATAATAAACAATGCAACAAAAGAAGTACTATTAGAAATGTATGATAAGAAATATATTGAATTAGATGATTTTAGAATAAAAATTATAAATCAAGATTATAAAGAACAAGACTATACAACAAAAAATATTACTGAGGCTTTAAAACTGGCATATTCAAGATTTGAAACAATATATAGAAGTTTAAAATTTTTGAATATAGTTGAGCCGTCAGAAGATAATAAAATAATACAGCTAACATCAGATGGCAAAATGTTTGTTAAAGAATATTTAAAGAAATGAGGTGGTTTAAATGGATAAAGCAAAATTGACGCCAACAGATGTAGGAAAATATTTTTATTCACTAAATAATGATTTAACAGATATGCAAATTCAAAAATTAGTATATTATGCATATGCATGGTATATGATAAAAAACGGAGAAGCAAGATTATTTGATGAAAGTCCAGAAGCATGGGAACATGGACCAGTATTTAGAAGTTTATATGATGATATGAAAAGTGATAAATTTAAAGAAAACAATAACGAAGTAAAAAAGATTAGTTCGGATATAAAAAACTTTTTGTCATATATTTATGTGGTTTACGGAAAATATTCAGGAAATGAATTGGAAAATATGACACATTCAGAATTACCATGGCAAAAAGCTAGAAGAAAGCAGCATAAGAGATTTGGTAAAAGCTTCAAAAATGTAATACAACATATGAATTTCAACTCGGCAAAATCAAGAACAAAAATACTAGATGATGATATTTTACTTTGGGGTGCAAGTATAAAATAAAAAAATGAATAAAATAGCGAAATTTTCTAAAAATATATGTATGAAGAAAATTATCGCTATTTTTTTGATTGTAATTTTATTAAGTGTATTTTTAATAATTAATATAAGTTCAAAAATATCTCTAGCGGAATCTAAGAGATATACTTATGATGGAACAAATTTAGATACAAGTAAATACCCAGGATATAAAGAAAGAATAGATACAATAAAGGCACAGCATCCAAACTGGAATTTTATAATCATGGAAACAGGACTAGATTTTGAACAAGTAATAAAAGCACAATATACAGGTCATTTTGATACACCAAAAAATCTTATACAAGGGCAATCAGGAGAGTGGATATGCTCAATATGTGGAGATAGAGTTTATGATACTGGAAATTGGAAGTGTGCATCAGAAGCGGCAATTAGGTATTATATGGATACTAGAAATTGGCTTGTAGATAGTCCATACTTATTTCAATTTTTGCAAACAGATTATCTTACAACAACAGATGATAAAGTATATAACTCATTAAATGGTACATTTTTGTATTCTAGAGAAAATGCACAGGTAATAAACAGAGTATGTAAAGAAAAAAATGCAAATCCATATTATGTAATTGCTAGAATTTTGCAAGAACAGGGAAATAAAGGTGGAGATACTAGCAAAATGGTAGATACTGATGGAACTATTTATTATAATTTATTCAACATTGGTGCAAGTGGAAATTCTAAAGAAGAAGTATATAATAACGCTTTAGCAAGAGCAAAAAGAGAAGGTTGGACAAGTATTGAAAAATGTTTAAATGGCGGAATTACATTTTTGTTTTCAGCTTATATTAATAATAAACAAAATTCAATATATTTAAACAAATTTGATGTTGAAAGTTATGGAGGATTGTATATTAGACAGTATATGCAAAATATTGAAGCTCCCAAAAATGAAGGAACATCAATGTATAATAAAATGAAATCAGCTGGTTTATTAAATGAAAATCTAACATTTATAATTCCAGTATATGAAAATATGCAGTCTATCACATCTGCCTCTCCAGATAATAGAATTGAAGCATATCCTAAAAATATAAGAGTAAAAATAGGACATTCTAATGTTATGGTTAGAGCTGGAAGGAATACTACAAGTACAATTGTTGGAAAAATTGCAGATAGTTCAGTAGTTGTACTTTCTGTTGAAAGATATTCAGATGGTTGGCATAGAGTAGTTTTAGAAGATGGAACAGTTGGCTATGTAAAATTCGACA
The DNA here is from genome assembly GCA_944393305.1 of uncultured Clostridia bacterium. Taxonomy (GTDB): domain Bacteria; phylum Bacillota; class Clostridia; order TANB77; family CAG-508; genus CAG-793. The sequence continues at coordinate 3,003 of CALXZS010000131.1, forward strand.
CAAGTTATTTAGAAGAAATTGATGATATAACTAATTGTAATGAAGAAGTAACAATAGTTAAAGATGATGTAATATTAAGAGTAGGACCTGGCTTAAATCATATTGAAGTAACTACATTAGCTAAAGGGCAAGTAGTTCATAGAATAGATAACACAGGAAGGTACAATATTGATGGAAAGATATGGGATAGAGTTGTTTTATCTGATTCAAGACAAGGTTTTATAGCAAGAGATAATTTGCAAATAATAGATTATAATGAAAGTTTCTATGTGAATGCAGAAGGAGGCTTATATTTAAGGGCGACTCCAGCAGGAGAAATTATAAGAAAATTAGATAATGGAAGTATAGTAACTAGATTAGAAGCGGGTACTAAAGTAGGAAATTATACTTGGGACAAAGTAATAACAGAAGACGGAGTGATTGGTTATGTGGCAAGAGAATATTTAATAAAAGTAGATGGAAGTGAAGTACCTGATGAAAAACCAGAAAATAGTATAGAAGAAAATACAACAATTCAAAATAATATTAATGAAATTGTAAATAATAGTATTGAAAATAATGTAGTAGAAGAAAATATTGTTCTTGAAGAAAACTCGATTGAAACAGAGAATAGTGTAGAAGAAAATATAACTGTAACGGAAAATAGTGTGGAAGAAGAAAATACAATTATACCAGATAATACAGTAGATGAAAAACCGACATTGCCAGACAATTCAATTGAAGAAGATAATACAACAGATGATGGAGAAATAGAAACAGATAGAGTATTAATAGTTGAACCAAAAGCGACAGTAGATTCAATTGAGGGAGAAGTAACTAGAAATGGAGAGATAATAAAAGGAAATGTAATGCTAGCAACAGGAGATATTGCAACAATAGGAAATATTAAATATACAATTGTAAAAAAAGGAGATTGTAATGGAGATGGATATGTAAAGGCAAATGATTATCTAATAATAAAAGA
>CALXZS010000132.1 GCA_944393305.1 uncultured Clostridia bacterium
TTTCTTCATTTTAACAGAAATGTAATAATTCTGTGGATAACTTTTTTCTAAATTTTTAAAAAATCCCGAAACTTAAACTAATTAACAATTTGACATAATTTTTTAAAATGTGTAGAATATAAATAAATACTCTAGGAAGGAGAGGTTTATATGGCTCTTACAGATTGCGAAAAATGTTGGAGTACACCCTGCGACTGTGGTTGGGAATATCGGCATATGAATGATGAGGAATTTGCAGAGTTTATTGCTCGTATCCTGACTTATAAAGAAGACAAAGTCGCTATTTTGGAAAAAGCCATGAGCATTATTAAGGAATCTGAATAATGCATTGCCCATTTCACTTACATAATATTGTGAAATGGGCATTTTCTATAAATTTATTAAAACTACTATGTATACTTTTGTAATATACATTAAAAAAATAGATAAAAAATAATATAGAATTTATTATAAATCACTTAAAATATTTTAAGTTAATTTTAGTAAAATCACTTGCTAAAAAGAATTTGTATGATTATAAAAAAAGGTGGAAAAATTTTTATAATAAAAAAAATCATATGATTTATTAAATTAACTATGCATAAAATAAATTTTTTGTCAAATAAATTATTCAGATACTCAAAGGAAAATTCAAGTATTTTTATAAAAATTTCCAAGATCTTTATATAACTGGTTACTATTTTTACAAAATTATGGAAAAAGCACTTAATTTTTTACAAGAAATATGGTATAAATATATTGAGTGGTACTTAGAAAACTTTCGAAGCTCTAAGTCATTCAAACAATAGCCTAGGATTTAATTCTAGGCTATTATAGTATATATAAAAATTGAGTCGAAAATATTAAAAATAAGTGTAATTGTATTAACAGTTGATTAGTCAAATATTTTTTGAGCAAATTGTGGTTGGAACAGTTTGAGAATTATGTATTTTTTCACATCTAGCCTTTAACTTCTAAATATTTATTTAAGTAATTAGTCCATTCTGGAGCATCCTCTTCTTGAAATAAGTGATAAAGAAAATCAACTACAATTTGATGTCTACTCTTTGCTTCTTCTTTACCAGATTTCGTTAACATTAAATCTTTAAGTTTCAATACTTTTTCAAACATATGGCATACACTACTATCAGCACACCTTTTTGTATATTTTTCAGCTGTTATATCTTCTATTGGAAATATATCTTTGTTGAAGAAAGGTTTTCCATTTTTCATGCTGTATGTATAAACTCGCAAAATACCATTTGCTCCTAAAGCATCACACATATCTGCATCAGATACGATTTTACCTTCAATAGTTGTTGGACAACATCCTTTTAATCTTTTACTATATCCAATATTATTAAGTGCAAGACATACTTGTTCTTGTATGTTTTTATCTACATTACAATCTTCCATAATCTTTTTTGCATTTGTTAGATTTTCAGCATTATCCATTCCAAATAATTTGTAATCCATCTACATCATGGAGTAATGCTATTAAAGAAACAATATCTTTATTTCCGTTTTCTTTTTCCGCAAATTTTAATGATAAATCCAAAACTCTATTTATATGCTCCATCCCGTGTCCTGAATTATCTTGATTTAATAATTCATTTACTTTTTCTTTAACTTCTTCTATCATTTTTTGATTTTTCCCTTTCTTCACGATAACACAAAAATTATTTATAGTTCAAATTTTCTTATATTTTCAGCTGTTGAGAATCCATCTTGTTGTTTCACTCTTGCCAAAAGCACGATTCCATCTAAATGGTCACATTCATGTTGCACTAATCGAGCAAAAAATCCATGTATCTCCTTTTCTATTTTTTCTCCTTTTTCATTGTAATAAGTTAGTTTTATATTTTTGTATCTTTCAACTTTCCCTCTAATGCTTGGAACGCTCATACAACCTTCAAATTGAATATCTGTTTCATCAGATATTTTTTCCCATACAGGATTTATCATTGCTGTAATAGGTATTTCTTCAGCATCATTATATTTAACATTTTCTTTTTTTGCTCCAACTACAATAATTCTTTTATTTACTCCAATTTGCGGTGCTGATATCCCTAAGCCTGTCCCAAATTCTAATGTTGTCTTTAAATCATCTATAATATCAAACACATTTTCATCTATATTTTTTATATCAACTTTATCACAAATTTTTGTAAGAATAGGATCTCCTACTTCTCTTATTTTTAAAACTTTTCCCATTTTTCTCCTCCTGAAAACTACACATAGATTATTAAATAATTAATATATTTTAATAGATTATCATTCCATTAGAAAGATTATTTAAATTATAACACAACAAAATCAAATTTCAATACTTCTCAAAAGTAATAAATCCCCCCGGCTTAGCACCGAGGGGTATTTATTACTTTTTCTCTCCGTACAATCTGACAGTTGATACATGATATCCCTTGTTAAATAAGGAATATGTCAAACTGTCCTTCTCAAAATCATACCGAGGCTGCGGGTATTCGATGATTTCGAAAGCCCTGACATAAGGTAAATCATATCTGGCTATTTGGCTGAGAACCTCAGCAATACTCGGCCTGAAAAATCCAGGGTACCCATAAGTGTGCAGACAAGCAAAATCTCTGCCCACCATAACTTCCAGTTTACCTTCTTCTACTTCTTCTCGCATATCGCTGTCGCGATCAACGAAATAGCTTTCCTTCCGGAGTTCTTCAAGAGTATACTCTCTAAAACAGTGGAGTTTACCCTCAAACGTGATTACGGGCTTAATCTGTTTGTACCGCTTCATCAACTCCTCATCAGAAATTTCAGGGATTTGCACTTCAAACATTTTAGTTACCTCCTTAAACTTTCTTGGAGGTATGAAACCTCCAAGTTTGTTTTACTTATCGGTTTCTAAACGTAAATACTTTTTTATTATATCAAACTTTACATAAGATGTCAACCCAACACAAAATTCATTAATCATTCAAAAGTTTTTGCATAGTATACCATGCAAGCTCTGCACATTTTACTCTTGCTGGCATATTAGATATATTTTGCAGTGCTCTTGCATCTTCTATTTGTTCTAATTCTTTTTCATCTACTTTTTCTCTTTTCACCATTTTCAAAAATATATCTATTAATTTTAAAGCTTCTTCTTTTGTTTTGCCTTTTAGTAAATCTATCATAATAGAAGTTGATGCTTGAGATATTGCACATCCGTGTCCTGTAAAAGCTAAGTCTTCTATTTTATCTCCATCGAATTTTATTTCTAGGGTAATATCATCTCCACAACTTGGATTGTGTCCATGTTCAGATTTATATGGCTCTTTTAATTTATGCTTATTGTGTTCTGACATACTCTGCTCCATTATTATATCAGTATATATCGATTCTAAATCTTCCATTTCTTATCCTTTCTTTATCCATTTTGAAAACATATCCCTTGTTTTGTATAATGCTTCTATTAATTTATCTACATCTTCTTTCGTATTATATATATAGAAACTTGCTCTGCATGTTGAATCTATTCCCATAAATCTTAAAAGTGGCTGAGCACAATGGTTTCCAGACCTTACACATACATTACAGCTATCTAATACACTTGCAACATCATGAGGATGAATTCCATTTACATTGAAAGATATTACACTCGCACGCTTTTTTATATCTTTTGGTCCATATATAGTTATAAAATCTAGTTTTTTAAGTTCAGAAATTGCATAATTTAATATTTCTTCTTCTATTTTTTCTACATTACTCATTCCTATATTATTTAAATAGTCTATTGCATAACCTAAACCAACAGCTCCTCCAACATTTTGTGTTCCAGCTTCAAATTTTGTAGGAACTTCTGCAAAAGTGGTTTCCTGTTCATAAACATATTCTATCATATCCCCACCATAAAGGAAAGGTTTCATATTTTCTAATAGTTCCT
>CALXZS010000133.1 GCA_944393305.1 uncultured Clostridia bacterium
GTAAACCCCATCTGGAGCAACACCGAGACTAGGAGGCTAAGACTGCTCGTCATCTCCTTAATTTGGTGGCATGAGGTGTATAGTAATATACATCCTAGATAAATGATTACTTTAAACAGAACCCGGCTTACAGGTTTACTCATTAATATTTTTATGGAAAGTACACCTAAAAACAATAATTATGTTTTAGAAGGTGTTATCCAAAACATCTTTTATATCATCTGGAATAGGGGCTGTAACTTCTATTTCTTTTTTTGTAATTGGGTGTATAAATTTTATTTTATAAGCATGAAGTGCTTGTCTATCAATATATTTAGACTCCATACCATACAAACTGTCTCCAATTATTGGATGATTAATAGAAGACATATGAACTCTAATTTGATGAGTTCTTCCAGTATGTAAAATGCACTTTACTAGACTAAACTCTTCATTTTCAATTTTAAAATTTTTTATAACAGAATATTCAGTAATTGCTTTTTCACCATTTTCATCTATACATCTTTCAATAATACTCATATCTTTTCTGGCAATTGGTTTATTTATAATACCACTACCTTCAAGATGTCCGGTAAGTATTGCTAAATAAATTTTAGAAGTTATTCTAATTCTATCTTGAACATATTCATTTTTAGCAAATATAACTATTCCAGATGTATCCTTGTCTAGTCTATTTACAGGTCTAATTTTCCTCTTTAAATTAATTTTATCAAAGTAAAATTTAAGTCCATTAGAAAGGCTATCTGTATAATGGTTTAATGAAGGATGAACAGGCATATGTGCAGGTTTATTTACAATTATTAAGCAGTCATCCTCGTAAAGAATATTTAAGTCCATTTCAGATGGAAATATATTTGAATTATCTTCATCAAAATCTAGAGAAAATTCAATAATATCTCCACTCATAACTTGCTTGTCTAAAAAAATATTATTATTTCCATTTAAGAAAATTTGCTTATTTTTCTTTAATTTTGTAAGTAGCCTGGCTGAAACTCCAAACTTTTCTCTTAAAACTTGTCTTATATTAAATTCTTTTTCTACAATATATTTTAGTGTCATATTAATTTATTCCTTTCGTACTTTGCTAGCTGTTTTTGGGAGGTGTCCCTAAAAACAGCTTCTAAATCATAATTATTTTACCAAAAATGTTGTACTTTTCCAATATTTTATATATAATACTTGTGGAGGTAGAAATATGGATTTTATATATAAAATAAAAGAACAAGCAAAAAAAGAGATAAAAACAATTATTTTACCAGAAACAGAAGATGTTAGAGTATTAAAAGGAGCAGAAATTGTATTATCTGAAAAAACAGCTAATATTATATTACTTGGAGAAGAAGAGAAAATACAAAAACTTGCTAAAGAAAATAATATTAACATAAATGGAGCAAAAATAATCAATCCTTTAAAAAGTGAAATGCTAGACAAATATGTATGTGAATTGTATGAATTAAGAAAAGCTAAAGGAATGACAAAAGATATGGCAAGGAATTTATTAACAACAAATTCTCGTTATTTTGCTACAATGATGGTAAAATTAGGGGATGCCGATGGATATGTATCAGGAGCGTCACATCCTACATCAGATACTTTAAAGCCAGTTCTTCAAATAATAAAAGGAAAACCAGGAGTAAAAACTGTATCAGCCTTTTTCATAATGTGTCTTCCTACTAATGAATTTGGAGAAAATGGAGTATTTATATATGCAGATAGTGGAATGAATGAAAATCCAAACGAAGAACAATTGGCAGATATTGCAATAACTTCTAGTGAATCTTTTAGAGAATTGGTTAATCCAGAAGGAATACCAAAAGTTGCTATGCTATCATATTCAACTAAGGGAAGTGCTCATTCTGAATTAACAGAAAAGGTTGTAAACGCAACTAAAATTGCTCATGAAAAAGCACCAGACCTTATGTTAGATGGTGAATTACAATTAGATGCAGCAATTATTCCAGAAGTTGCAAAAATGAAAGCTCCAGATAGTCCTTTAGAAGGAAATGCAAATATATTAGTATTCCCAGACTTAAATGCAGGAAATATAGGGTATAAGCTAACACAAAGATTAGCACACGCGAAAGCTTATGGACCACTTTGCCAAGGTTTAGATAAACCTGTAAATGATTTATCAAGAGGTTGTTCAGCAGAGGATATAGCAGGAGTTGTAGCAATTACATGCGTTCAAGCTCAAAATATGAAAAAGTAAAAATAGTTTATTCTATTAATATAAGAAAGGATAAATAATATGATAATTTTAGTATTAAATTCTGGTAGTTCATCATTAAAATACCAATTAATAAACACAGAAACAAAGGAATTACTTGCAAAAGGTAATTTTGAAAGAATAGGTCAAAAAAATGCTTTTCTAACACATAAAGTTGGAAATGAAAAACATAAATTTGAACAAAATGTAGAAGATCATGAAATGGCATTAAATATAATTATTAGCAAGCTTACAAGTAAAAGTTGTGGTGTTATTTCTGGAATAGATAAAATTGATGCAATAGGGCATAGAGTTGTGCATGGTGGGGATAAATTTAAGTCATCAATGCTTGTTACTGATGAAGTAATAAAAGGATTGGAAGAATGTATTACATTAGCACCTCTTCACAATCCATCAGCTATTGCAGGAATTAAAGCTTGTATAGAAATAATGCCAGACAAACCAAATGTTGTTGCTTTTGATACAGCTTTTCATCAAACAATACCAGAAGAAAGATACATATATCCAATACCATATAAGTATTATGAAAAATACAAAATAAGAAAATATGGTGCTCATGGAATGTCTCATAACTATGTTGCTCATCGTGTTGCAAAATTGAAAAATGTATCTATGGAAGATTTAAAAATAGTAAATTGCCATTTAGGTCAAGGCGCAAGTATTTGTGCTATACAAAATGGAAAATCAGTAGATACTTCAATGGGATTTACACCTCTTGGAGGAATTCCAATGGGAACAAGGTCAGGAGATTTAGACCCATCAGTTGTTACCTATTTAATGGATAAAGAAGATATTACACCAGAAGAAATGAATGATATATTAAATAATAAATCAGGAGTTTTTGGTGTTTCAGAGGTTTCAGTAGACTTTAGAGATATTGAAGCAGAAGCTGAAAAAGGTGACCATAATGCAAAACTTGCAATGGATATATTTATATATGATGTTGCTCAAACAATTGCAAAATATGCAGTAGCAATGCAGGGAATAGATGTTATTACCTTTACCGCAGGAGTAGGGGAGAAGGGAATAGAAGATAGAGAAGCTATTTGCGAAAATTTAAAATGTTTTGGTGTTAAAATAGACAAAGAATTAAATAATCATAAAAATATTGAAGCAAAAATTTCAACACCAGATTCAGAAATAGAAGTATGGGTAGTTCCTACAAATGAAGAACTACTGATAGCTGAAGATACAGAGAAAATAGTTATGTCGTCTACACTCACTTGAAATGTTCAAAAACGTATATCAAAGTAAAAAACTTAATTAAATATATGAAAGGAAATTTTGAAAATGAAAGTATTAGTTATTAATTGTGGAAGTTCATCACTTAAATATCAGTTAATTGATATGGAAAATGAAAATTTAATTGCAAAAGGAACTTATGAGAGAATAGGTGAAGCATCATTCTTAACTCATAAAATTAATGGAGAAAAATATGTTTTACAGCATCCTGTAAAAACACATAAAGAAGCATTAGATTTTTCAATAGAACAATTATTAAACAAAGATTATCCAGCAATAGCTGATTTATCTGAAATAGGAGCAGTTGGACATAGAATAGTTCATGGTGGAGAATATTTCAGTGATTCTGCTGTTATAGATGAAGATGTTATCAAAAAAATAGACGACTGTGCTAGTTTGGCA
>CALXZS010000134.1 GCA_944393305.1 uncultured Clostridia bacterium
ATTAGTTGTAACTATTATAGTAATTATTATTTTAACTGGTGTTACAATACAATTATCAGTTGGACAAAATGGAATAATAACAAGAGCGTCCGATGTAAAAAAAGAATCCGAAGTATCAACAATAAAAGAGTTATTGAGCTTAGAATTTACAATTGTAGAAGATGGAATAAAATATCCAAAATATTTAAATACTGACCAAGTAGATGAAATAGTTGGAAATAGCAATCAAACATATAAAAGTAAAATAGGAGTATATAGGGGACAATTAATGTATTTAGATAGTGAAACTTCAGAAAATGCGATGTTCTTAGAAACTAGAGGCTTTGAAACAATTAATATGACTCCAGCCGAATTTAAATATTATATTGAAATGGGAGTATTAGAAGATTCTGTTCAAGGTAATAAGAGAATAGGAAGAGAATTGCAAACTTCTGAATTTCCAGGTACTATAAGTATAGGAAATAATACATATGGAATAGGCTGGTTTTTAGTAGGAAATTATACTGAAGAAGAAAAGCAAAATAATACATATAATCAGCAATTCGAAGAATTAAAACTAGAAGATACAACTCATGCACCATATTTAGTAAACTATGAAACAGGTGTGGTTTTAAGTATTGATGGAATGATAATGTATGAATCACAAGTAACAGTGCATTCTTTTAATGATAATTATGACCAAAATATGCAAAATTCTATAACATATGTAAATTCATTTACAGAAAAAACTGGTGAATCATATGGGAATTTAATATCTACATCAATTTATGATGGAGAAGTTACCTCATATGGAGGAGGAATAAAAATTTATCAAGATAATGATGGTCAATTACAATATGATGAAGATGGAGCATTATTATTAGATGAAGATAATGCTATACCAGTTTTAGAGGTTACAGGAGAATCTAGCATAAAAGATGCTTATTCAATAAATGTTACAGTAGAGGGAGACTATACACAAAAAAATGTTTTGCCACAAGACTCTTATGCTAATACAATTGTTGCATTATCTGATGCAAGTAGTCAATATTTATCTTGGATAGGAGTATATGACGGATTTTTACAAGTTTATGCTTATTATAATGGTCCAGCAGTACCAAGAGTGTCTTCAGAAGTTACAAGGACAAGTTTTACAAGTATAGATTTGTCTAAATATCAAGGAAAACCAATAAATATTCAAGTAACTGCTACAAGAGGTAAAACAGCTCAAGTATATATAAACGGTGAAGAAGTTAGAAGCTTCAATGTTGGAAATAGTGAATTAGAAATGTCTTATACTACTTTAGGTGATTTGCGCGTTGGAAGAAACTTGAAATTTGTTGGCAAAATATATGAATTTGGAATATATAATATTGCGATAGATGAATCCGGTGTACAAAGTAACTGGGAAAGAGCAAAAAGATATGTAGAAAATTAAGAGGCTGTTTTTGGGGACACCTCCCAAAACAGCTACGAAAAATAGGAGGATATATGGGATTAAAAGTACAAAATGTTAGTAAATCATTTGGCGAAAAATTAGCGGTAGATAATATTTCATTTGAAATAAATAAGCCAGGAGTATTTGGTTTGCTTGGAACAAATGGAGCAGGAAAATCTACAACAATCAGAATGATTTTAGGAATAATAAACAAAGATTCAGGAAATATTACATGGAATGGAAAAGAAGTAGAAAGAAAATATGTAAATTTTGGATATTTGCCAGAAGAAAGAGGCATATATCCAAAAGTGAAAATATGTGATCAATTAATGTATTTAGCAAAATTAAAAGGTATGAAGAAAAAAGAAGCGGAAGAATCAATGGATTTCTGGCTTAAAAGATTGGAAGTTGAAGAATATAGAAATTTACCAGCAGAAAAGTTGTCAAAGGGAAATCAACAAAAAATTCAATTTATAACTTCTGTAATACATAATCCAGAATTATTAGTAATTGATGAACCTTTTAGTGGGTTAGACCCAGTAAATACAGAACTTTTAAAAAGTGCAATTTTAGAGTTAGTAGACAAAGGAACATATATAATAATGTCTAGTCATCAAATGGCGTCAATAGAAGAATTTTGCACAGATATTCTTATATTAAATAAAGGAAAAACAGTATTAGAAGGAAATCTAAAAGAAATTAAAGAAGGATATAAAGCTAATAAAGCAGAATTAATTACAAAAATAGATGTTACAGACATAATTCAAAAAAATGGACTAAAAATAGAAAAAGAATTAAACAATCAATATGAAATATCAATAAATGAAGAATCAGATGTGCAAAAGCTTTTAAAAGATTTAGTACAAAAAGACATAGTTGTAGAAAAACTAGAAATTAAGAAGCCTAGCCTTAATGATATTTTCATAGAAAAGGTAGGTGACAAATAATGAAAAGTTTATTTACAGTAATTTCATTTACAATAAAAGATATGGTAAAAAGAAAATCTTTTATTATTTCAAATATTATAATTTTACTAATTATAGTGGTTGGTTTTAATGTGATGAATTGGTTAAGCGATATGGACCAAACATTAGAAGCAGTGACAGTATTGGATAATCAAAATATATTTGAAGGTAGATTAGATAATTTGCACGAACAATTTGCAAACTTAGGATATGATATAAACGTAGATAAAGAAAGTACACAAGATGATATAAAGGCAAAAATAGAAAGTGAAGAATTGCCTTCAGCAATAATTTTATCTGAAGATGAAAATGGACTAAAATTTGAATATTTAATAAATGGAATGAGTTTAGGAACAACGGTTCCAACAGATGTAATAAATGCTATTCAGCTTACTTATCAAAATATGAAACTTGCTGAATTAGGAATACCAGAAGAAGACTTACCTACACTAAATGCAGGAAGTAATGTAGAAGTTGTGTCACTTTCTTCAGATGAAAGTAGCGGAAATATATTTATAATGATGATATTATCAATAGTATTATTCTATGCAATATACTTCTATGCTTATCAAGTTTCAACAGCTATAACAATAGAAAAAACATCGAGAATAATTGAAACATTGGTAACATCTACAAGTCCAAGAATAATTGTTTTAGGAAAAACAATAGGTATAGGAATTATTGGAATAGCACAAACATTAATATTAATTTTAGTTGCAGTTATTTGTGCAAAAGTATTTTTGCCACCAGAAATGCTTTCGAGTGTTTTCGAAATGATTAATTTAAGTCCTGCAATCATAGTGCTAATAGCAATATATTATTTACTAGGTTATGCATTTTATGCTATGCTTTATGCTCTTACTGGTTCAACAGTATCCAAACCAGAAGAAGTGCAATCTGCAAATGGACCAGTAGCAATACTTGCTGTAATAGGATTTTATTTATCATATTTTACAATGATGAATCCAACAAGCAGTCTGAATGAAATAGCTGCATTAGTTCCAATATCATCACCTTTCTGTATGCCTTTTAGAGCAATGATGGGATTGTCTAGTATAAATGAAATTATTTTATCAATAGTAATTCTTATTATTACAATGCTATTGGTTGCACATATTTCAATAAAAATATATTCTTCAGCGATTCTAAATTATGGAGAAAAATTAAGTTTGAAGAAATTGTTAAAGATGAAATAAAATTTTAAAAAATAGCAAGAGAGAATCTTGCTATTTTATATTCTATATAGTAAAATATAAACAGTTATAAAAATAAAAAATGGAAGTGAGAATATGAAAAAATTACCATATGGAATAAGTGATTATGAAAGATTAATAGAAAATGATTATTATTACATAGACAAAACTATGTATATAGAAAGAATAGAAAATTTAGCAGAACCATATATAATATTTTTACGCCCAAGAAAGTTTGGAAAAACATTATTTACAAGTACAATAGAAAACTATTATGACATAAAAAAAGAA
>CALXZS010000135.1 GCA_944393305.1 uncultured Clostridia bacterium
ATTATTTTTTTTTTTTTTTTTTTTCTACCAAATTGTTTTTTATTATGCTTATAAAATGGGAAAAAACTATACCCTTTTGCTTCGTCTTAATTGTTTTTTTTTTTTTTTTTTTTTTGATTTTATTTTTTTTTTTTTTACGATATATATATATATATATATACAGCCTCAAGGCTTTCGGCGATTTTCATTTGTAACTTCTCCCATCTTTGAATAAATATTTTTTTGCTTTATATTTTATAATTTCTATTTTACTAGAATAATTTTACACATACATTTTTTCACTGTCAAGTAGTTTTCGCAATTTTATTATAACTGCATTTGCTACTTACTTTAGAATTACTGCGAAAAACTAATTACTTTTCTTCAGAATTTAAAATGTATTTTTGATTTTTACTTGTTGGTTTATCCGGAATAGTCATTTTCAATATACCCTTTTCAACTAATGGCTTTATATAGTCTCGTCTAAATCTTGTTCTATTTTTATATCCTATATAATTCATTATTTCAAAAATATTTCTTTCTTGCTTACAGAACTCAATTATTTTCATAATAATCTTATCTTGTGCCTTATCTTGTGCCTTATCTTGTGCCTTATCTTGTGCCTTTTTTTCAACTAATGTAGTATTTAATTCTTTTACACTCATTTTATTAACATCTTTTACATTAATTTCATTTACTACTTTCACAAGAGGAACTGTTGCTTTAAAAATATCTCCTTCTTCAAATATTGGTTCTTTACCTGAATAAATTTCAGAATAATTTGTAATGTTTCTTACTCCACTTCCAAGTTCATCTGCTAAACCTATTTCTCTAAAAATTTTTGCTATTTTAGGATTTTTTGAATACGGAATACAATTCTTTATTGTGATTAGACCTCTCATTCTTGGTATATTAGGATTTTCCGTATATAAACTTTCTTTCGTTATAATTAGTCTTGATGTTACTCCGCTTGAAAATTCTCTATGAATTAAAAGATTACTACATAATTCACGTGCTATTTTATCTCTAATACTAATGCTATGTGTTCCTTCCAAATAAAACTTATCATTAGTATGTTTTTGTATAAATTGCATTAATCTTTCATAACTATCTATTAAATTTGTAATAATAACATCTCTATCATCGTATCTATCCATATTTTCATCTCTAAATATAGCATCTGTTTTAAATGTAGATAGACAAGACATAATTGTTTCATCTGTTCCAAATAGTAAAATTGCTGCAAGTGTTAGTCCTTTTTGATGTGTCATAACATCTTCTCTATATAATCCTGAACTTCTTACAATTTCTTCATTAGACATATTTTTCCAAGGATGATTATCATTTTTTAATATTGCCCATTTTCTAGCTTTTTCAAATAAGTCGTCTCTTAAATTTTTCATCGTAGCATAAGGGAATATTTTGTCTTCTATATGAAGATCTCTTTTTCTAATATACATATCAGCTACTAAATTACTGTTATCTGTAATATCAAAGTCTCCATCTTCATTTCTGTCATAGATTCTTCCATTACATCTATATACTTCTGAAGAATCTGGCACATTTATATAAAGTATGGTTCTTCCATCTATTTCATAGTTCGTTATTTTTAAATATATTGTTGGAGAAATTTTAGTCGTATTATTACATAAATTAACAAAATCTTTTTTCATTTTTACTACATAATCTTTCTCTACTCCTACAATTTCTTTATTATCATTTACACCTAATATAATGTTTCCGCCAAACCTATTTAAAAATGCGCAAATTGTTTCAAATAAGTTTTTAGGTAACTTATTTTTAGCTTCTTTGAATTCTGTATTTATCTTTTCTCCTTGGCTAATTATATTTTTAATTATTCCATCATCCATATATTTTCACCTCAATACTTTAATCTGTTTTATTGTTTTTAACTTTCTATTTATATATTTTTCCACTCTCTTCCTTATCCTTCTCAATCTTCTTCCTATACCTATCTTCCTCTTAGCTTTTCTTATTTAACCACACATAATTGTGTACCCTGTCACTACTGGTCTAAATAATTGATAATAAAGCTTTTAGTACCTATTTCAATTCGACAAAGTGGTTGTTTTATAGGTATCTAAATAATTAACATTTCCATACAGTTATAAGAAATTACACATTTTGTGATAAAAATACATTTCTTCCCTATAACTAATCAGAATTATATCATAATATAAAAAATTTTACTATAAAATCATTTAAAAAAGAGAGATTATAATCTCTCAATGCTATAATATTTTTTATAAAATCTATGTATTTTATTGAAAAATCATAAAACCTCTTCCCACTTTTCTTCATTAAAAAAATATTGTTTTTCAGCAATAATAGGTTTCAAGCCCTTTTCATAAATAAGCAACTACTCTCGACCTAAGTCATTCTTAATAAATTTTATGTAATTTTTCTAAATTTGAATATGGTATCACTTCATAATCAGAAAGATTTAGTTCTTCCACATCTTTATCTGTAACTTCGTTAAAACTATATTGGTATGTTATTATATAAGTTTCTTCATCAAAATACATTTCCACTTTAATTGCTAATCCGGTATCTTTATCAAAATATATTTTTGCATCATTATTATACATTACATAACAATCTTTACCATCTAGTTCTTCAGTGATTATTCTTATTTTTATATAATCAACTATTGTTTTTATTGACATTTTATCCAAACCATCTAAATAATTTGGAATAATTCTTAAGTCTTGCTTGGATTTCTGCATACTTATTTCCTTTTCGCCTTGTATTTGCGCATAAGTTCTTCGTTCGTTTGGGTATACAAATTCGGTTATTATGTTTTCATTAAATTTTGTTATAGATTTTACTACATTATCCTTTTTATACACTTCAATAATTTTATCTTCTCTTTTATTTAGTGTTGTTTCATGCTTTAGATAATGACAGTTTTGACAATTTTCATATTTTGAAAATTTCTTATTTAAAGATGATATTATAAAAAATTTCCTCGTATTAATTATTATAAATATTAACAATATTATGCATATAAATATTGTTATTTTTTTCCATAATTTTATTTTCTTCATAGATATCCCCCTTTATTTTCTCTTCAAATCTTTTGAATAATATATTAAATCTGTATAAACTAATTCTCCATCTTTAATTTCTTCTTCATAATTATCTATAAAATAATTCTTTATTTACTTATCAAAACCCTGTTTTACATTAAATAGAATATTATTCTTTATCCTTCTTTATCTGTTTAGCATATCTATCTTTCTCACTAAATATGCATCCACAATATTTTTGCATATAAAGACCTAAGTCATGTGCTTTTTGATGACCTTCCCAAAATCCAACTCGAAAATCTCTATATAAAAAATCAAGTCCATATTTTTGGCAAGTTTCTTCCATATACTTTTTAATAAATTCATGATTTTGATATATGCTATAAAGTAAAGTTGTTGTAACAGTATCATATCCATTTTCTTTTGCAAATTTGCAAGTTCTTTCTATTCTAACCGGATAGCAATAGTTTATGCATCTATTCTTCAAATCTTTTACAGCTTCTTTGCAAAAATTATCTAGTCCATAATCTTCATCAAAAATTGCTTCTAAATTTAAACTATTAGCATAATCTTTTAGACAATCTCTACGAGCCCTATACTCTGTATATGGATGTATATTAGGATTGTACCAATAAATAGTTGGTTTTATATTTTCTTTTTCAAGTTCATCTATACAATAAACACTGCATGGTGCACAGCATGTATGCATTAATAATTTCATTTTTCCTCCTATT
>CALXZS010000136.1 GCA_944393305.1 uncultured Clostridia bacterium
ATGAATTTTCTTAATGATAAATCAAAGTATTTGCCTGGTATTATTAATTCTTCATAGTCGTCATCATCTTCATATCCTTTTCCTTGTTCTGATGTTCCTGGATTGTAGTTATTTTTTTCTTCTTCGGTTAAGTTTTCTGGTGTAGAATCTATGTCTTCTGTGCTTCCTGTTATGTCTTCTGCTTCTGTTATTTCTGCTACATTTTTTAAGTTTTGGTCTTCTCCTGTTGCATTTTTGCTTACTTCACATTCTATTTGTACATCTACATAACTTATTTCGTTGTTCTCTACTCCGTTTATTAATGTGTTTTCTAAAAATCTAGTTTTTACTACTCTTCCTTCTTGTACCCATCCATATCTTTGATTTATACTACTTTCTGATGTTGGTACTAAGTCTAACCCTTCTGGTAAATAGTCCGTTATTTCTTTTGCATATCCATCTATTTTTCCTTCATTATATATTCTTATTGTATAAATTACTCTATCTCCTGTTTCTACTGCTAATGGTGTTTTGGTATGATTTTTTTGTACTGTTGTTCCTTCGTCAAATGTTGCTTCTCCGTTTGTTAGATTTTCTTTTTCTTCATCCGTTATCTGTGGCTCTCTACTTTCTACTCCTTCTCCATTTATTTGCGTTATGAATTTTCTTAATGCCAAGTCAAAGTTTTGTTTTCTATTTGCTACATTTATTGTTATTGTGTTTGTTTCTTCTTCAAATGTTATTTCTGCATTTTGTGAGATATTTTCCCAATTGCTTATTATATATTTTCCATTTGATACTCCTGTTACTAATCTTAATTCTATTGGATTTTCTAATATTTTGTCATATCCTTCTGGCGTTTCTATTTCTTCTATTTTTATGTTTATTTCTTCATTTGCTCCAGTTATAGCTTTTCCTATGCTGATTATTCCATTTGTATCTGTTGTATGTTCTTCTACCTCATTTCCTATTGTTACTTCAAACTTCGCATTTTCTAGTTTTTTATCTGGATTTGCTTCATCATATTTTATTAATTTTATATTATATGAACCTTCTAGTTTTGTATTATTTATTACTATATTTACTGTATTTCCTTCTAAATTTGCATTTTCACTTCCAGTTACTCCTGTTGCTACATAGCTATTTCCGGATTCTCCTTTTGTAACTGTTAGTGTTATTACTTCATTATTCAATATATATCCTTCTGGCGCTTCTATTTCTTGTATTTCTATTGTATCTGGTGTATCTATATTTGTAATAGGTATATTGTTTATTTCTATTTCACCATTCTCATTACTTGAATATTCTTCTTGAAGCTTTTCTCCATTTATGCTTATGCTGAATTTTGCATTTTGTAGTTTTGTTCCATCATCATCTTGTTTTACTAATTTAAAATTATATGCTCCTGATATAGGTGTATTATTTACTATTAAATTTACTGTATTTCCTTGTAAATTTGCATTTGGACTTCCTGTTACTCCTGTTGCTACATAACTATTTCCCGATTCTCCTTTTGTAACTGTTAGTGTTATTACTTCATTATTCAATATATATCCATCTGGTGCTTCCGTTTCTTGTATTTCTATTGTATCTGGTGTGTTTATATCTGTTATTTGTATTCCATTTATTGTTATTTCACCATTTTCGTTTGTTGTATATTCTTGCGAAGCTCCATTATTTATTCTTACATTGAATTTTGCATTTTGTAATTTTGTTCCATCATCATCTTGTTTTACTATTTTTAAATTATATGCTCCCGACATTGGTGTATTATTTACTACTAAATTTACAGTATTTACTCCTGATGGGTCAGTTTGCAAATTTGCATTATCACTTCCTGTTACACTTGAAGCAATATATTTACCATTCTGTAAAATTTTATTTACTGTTAATGTTATAATTTCATTATTTAGTATATATCCACTAGGTGCTTCTATTTCCTGTATTTCAATTGTGTCTGGTGTACTTGTTTGCGTTATCTCTATATCATTTATATTTATTTCACCATTTTCATTTGTCGTGTATTCCTCTTGATATTTCACTCCGTTTATACTTATACTAAATTTTGCATTTTCAAGTTTATTTATGCCATTTGCATCTTGTTTTACTAACTTAAAATTATATGAACCTTCTGGTTCTGGCATTTCTAAATTATGATTTAATTTATAATTTCCTTTTGAATGTTCTAAAACTACTACTGGCTGATTTATATTTAAACTATTAGCACTTGTTGTCCACATTGAAGCATTTATTGTGTTTACATCCACATTTAATTCTATTGCTACTTTTGATACATTTTCTGACATTGGAACTGAAATATAAAATTCATTACCAATTGTTTCATTTAGTTTATCACTTATGTCTTCGCCTGTTGATATTTCTTGTTTATCTTGGTCTAAGATTTTTACATTATTAATATCATTCGTACCATCTGTTATTCTTCCGGTTAGTACATATTCTTCTTCTCTTATTTCATTAATGGTATATGGTCCTACTATATAATTATTTCCTTCTATTACTGCTGTTGCGGTACTTGATTCTAATGTTAGTGGAGATGTAGCTTCTGTTTCATAAGTATATCCTGAATTTACTGCATTTTCTGCACCTTGCACTAAATATCTATATATTAAATCTATATCTGTGTCAACCAATCCCAAGTTGTATTTTTCAGCTACTGATTCTCCATCTACTTGTAGTTCTAATCTATCTGTATATGGGTTGTGATAGTCACCATCTGGGTTTGTATAATACCATATTGCCATTTGTTGTATACATTCTAATATATCTTCAATTTCTGCCCCATATGTTTCTTCATCTCTTAAAAAGCTACTTGAAGATATTCCTGCATTATCTAACAAAGCTTTTTTCGACTCTTCTGCTAACTTTATTTCTTCTGGTGTAGCATTTGTTTTTGCTGGAACATATAAATTTTCTAATATCCACATTAATTTATTATATGTGTTCATATCCTCTGGCAACTGTTCTCTATATGGACTCTCTATTCCATTTGGATTTACTAAATTAAAATAATTTGTATATTCTATTACATTTGTTTCATAATCTTCTGAGCCAAATCCTGGTCCAGCCTTTAAACAATAAATAGCTGTATTATCCCCTATTTCAGTTGTTCCCTGTTCATTGAATTTTACTATTTTAAATATAGCTTTATTATTAAAAGTATAAGTTCCTGTATCTCGAGATATGTCTTTTCCTTTCAATCCTAAAAACATTGAACCTGTTGTCGCATAATTAATTGTTGAAAACATTATTGTAATTAGGCAAAAAATTATTGCTTTGATTAATATTTTTGTTTTACGTTTCATAATATTCCTCTCTTTTATATTTTTCTTCTAATATTGCTTTTATATACTATATATCAACAAAAAATTTTTTTCAATATTTTCAGATAAAAATTTAATTAGTTTTCCCTAAAATGATCACCATTCACAGCTTTAATTATATTTATAACTTTAATATATGTTCTTGAACATTTCAAGTGAGCGTAGGCGACGTAGGAGCGGAGCGTAACGTGCGAGCGCTGAGTGCAAGCGAACCGCGAAGTGAAATGTGAAAGAATTTATATTAAAGTTTAAGCAATTTATTTAAACTGTGAATAGTAACTTTTATTTTTTAGCTGTTTTTAGGAGGTGTCCCCAAAAACAGCTCTAAAAAAAGAGATGGTATAAAAATTTTAACCTTCTCTTTTTTGATATAGGTCCGTCCCTAATTGAATTATTTTTGATTAAGGACCGTCCC
>CALXZS010000137.1 GCA_944393305.1 uncultured Clostridia bacterium
GCTTTAAATCTTTTCTTGACAGATGACCCAATAGAAGCAAGAAAATTAGCTCAAAAACTAGAAGAATATAATAAGCAAAGGCAAGAAATAGAAAAAAATATATACAATGAAGCTCTAGAAATAGCACTTAAAGAAGAAAATATGCCATGTATAGTAATAGGAAAAGAAAACTGGCATCACGGAGTTATAGGAATAGTTGCATCAAAAATTACAGATATAACATATAAACCAAGCATTTTAATTTGTTTTGAAGGAGAAAATGCAAAAGGTTCAGGAAGAAGTATACCTGGATTTGACCTTCATGAAGCTGTGTATAATTGCAGGGAATATTTAACAGCTTCTGGCGGACATAGTATGGCAATAGGTCTAAGTTTAAAAACAGAAAATTTTGAAAAATTTAAACAAGCTTTTGAAAAATATGCAAAAGCAAAACATGTAGAAAATTTAATTCCAGAACTATTAATAGATACGGTAATTACATCAAAAGATATGATTTTAGATGAAATCAAGAAATTAGAATTATTAGAACCATTTGGAGAAGGAAATGCACTGCCTGTCATTCTATACAAAAATTTAAAAATAGATTCTATAAGAGCATTATCCGATGGAAAACATTTAAAACTATTACTAACAGATGGTAATACTTTGGTAGATTCAATTGGTTTTAATATGGGATACTTATCATCAGAATATCAAATAGGAGATAAAGTAGATATTGTAGGAAATATAGGAATAAATAGATTTAGAGATATGGAAAATATACAAATAACCTTAAAGGATATTAGAAGTAGTATATAAAACTAGAGGAGGGGATATATATGTCAGAAGTAAAAGAAATGACAATAAAAGATATTATAGCAGAAATGAAAAAGCATAATAGAAAAACAGATACAAAGCTTATTACAAAAGCGTATAATTATGCTGAAAAACATCATGGAGATCAAAAACGTAAATCGGGAGAACCATACATAATACATCCATTACAAGTGGCATATATATTGTCTACACTAGGATTAGATGACGCAACGATTTGTGCAGCATTAATGCATGATTTAGCAGAAGATACAGATGTTACTATTGAAGATATTTCAAGAGAATTCAGCCCTGAAATAGCAGACATGGTAAATGGTGTTACTAAACTTGGAAAAATAAATTATGTAAGTGCTGAAGAACAACAAGTTGAAAATTACAGAAAAATGTTTCTTGCAATGGGAAAAGATATTAGAGTAATACTTATAAAACTTGCAGATAGACTTCATAATATGAGAACTCTAAAATTCTTAAAAAGAGATAGACAAATTGCAATTTCAAAAGAAACAATGGAACTTTATGCACCACTTGCAAATAGACTAGGTGTGTATTCTCTAAAATGGGAATTGGAAGATTTAGCATTTAAATATCTTTATCCAGAAGAATTTAGAGAATTAGTAGAAGGAATAGATAAAAAAAGAGAAGAAAGATTAAAATTTATAGATGAAATAAAAGAAGAAATAAAAGTAAATTTGAAAAAGGAAAGAATAGAAGGCGAAATAACAGGTAGAGCAAAACATTTATATTCAATTTATAGAAAAATGCAAAGAGACAATAAAACTCTTGACCAGATATATGACCTTTTCGCATTAAGAATATTAGTAAATTCAGTAAAAGATTGTTATGCAGCATTAGGAGTAGTTCATGAATTATATACACCTATGCCAGGAAGATTTAAAGACTATATTTCAGTTCCAAAACCTAATATGTATCAATCATTACATACAACACTAATTGGACCAAATGGAACACCTTTTGAAGTGCAAATAAGAACATATAATATGCATAGAGTAGCGGAATTTGGTATAGCAGCGCATTGGGCATATAAAGAATCAAGCTTTTTAAGAGGGAAAAAATCAAATGTAGTAGTTACAGAAGATAAACTTGCATGGCTTAGAGAGAGCTTAGAGTGGCAAAAAGATATGCAAGACCCTCAAGAATTCCTAAAAACATTGAAAACAGAGTTGTTTGAAGATGAAGTGTATGTATTTACTCCAAAAGGAGAAATAAAAACACTTCCAAAAGGTAGTACACCAATAGATTTTGCATATATGATACATGCAGAAGTTGGAAACAAGATGGTTGGATGTAAAATAAATAGCAAAATGATGCCAATTATTACAAAACTAAAAAGCGGAGATATTGTAGATATAATAACAAATGACAACAGTAAAGGACCAAGTAGGGATTGGCTAAAATTTGTACAAAGTTCTTCGGCTAAAACAAAAATTCAACAATGGTTTAAAAAACATGAGAAACAACAAAATATTTCAAGAGGAAAAGAACTTATTGCAAAAGAAATAAAAAGAATAGGAATGTCAGAAGAAGAATTATTTGTTCAAAAATATTATACACCAGCTTTAGAAAGATATTCTTTTAAAACATTGGACGACATGTTTGCAGCAGTTGGATTTGGTTCAATAACTGCGAATAAAATAATAACAAGAACATTAGAAGAATATAGAAAATATCATAATGAAGAAAATGTCGAAAAGAAAATAGAAGAATTACAAGCAGAACCAAAAATAAAACATTCAAAAACAGGCATTATAGTAAAAGGTATAGATAATTGTTTGGTAAGAATTTCTAAATGTTGTAATCCAGTTCCTGGAGATGAAATAATTGGTTATATTACTAGAGGAAGAGGAGTTACAATACATAGAAAAGATTGTAAAAATGTAAAGGATTTATTACAAGATGAAGGAAGAATAATAGATGTATATTGGGATAAAGAAAAAGAAAGTTCATATAATGTAGACATTACAGTTTATGCAAATGATAGAGAGGGACTACTTGCAGATGTAATTAGAGTTATAGGAAATACAGACGCAAAATTAATTGCAGTATCAGCAAAAGCAAGTAAAGAAAAAATTGCAATGGTAGAATTAACTTTAGAAGTAAAAAATCTAAGTGATTTAACAAAAGCACAAAGAGAATTAGGCAAAATAGATAGTGTTTATGAAGTAAAACGTAATAAATAAAAGTATTATGAGGAGAACAAAAGAATGATATTAAAACAAATAGAAGTAAAATCTAGTTTAATAGATGAATTTACTAATTGCTATATTGTACAAGATGAAAATACAAAAGAAGCTATGTGTATAGACCCCGGTGGAGATTTTGAAAAAATACAAAATATGTTAAATATAATGGAAGCTAAATTAAAATATATATATTTAACCCATTCTCACCTTGACCATATAGAAATGGCAAATGTACTTAAAGAAAAATGCGGTGGAGAAATATTAATTAGTAGAAAAGGTGCAGAAAATGTTAATAATTCAGAAATAAATTTAGCAAAACTTATAAACACTAATATAAAAATAGATGTTGACTCAAGAGTTGATGATAAAGATATATTGCATGTTGGAAATATTGAGTTCAAAGTAATGTATACACCAGGACATACCAATGATGGTACTTGTTTATATTGTGAAAAAGAAAAATTAGTATTTACCGGAGATACACTTATGTATATGGGATATGGAAGATGTGATTTCCCAACTGGAAATCAAAAAGAATTGAAAAAATCAATAAAAAAATTATTTTTACTTCCAGATGATACATTTGTGTATCCAGGACATGGTCTTGCAACAACAATAAAAGATGAAAAGGAGAGATAATTATGATACAAAAACTAAAAGGCACAAGAGATATATTGCCAGGTGAAATAGAAGTATGGCAATATA
>CALXZS010000138.1 GCA_944393305.1 uncultured Clostridia bacterium
CACTCTTTCTTAATGACTGCTAATACTTTATATCTTTTTTTAGCAATTGTCAATAGAGATTGCTAATTTTCACAAAAAGTTCACAATTCTTCGACCAAGTGGGACGCCTTTTTTTGGTCGAACCTCGACCAAAAGGGACACTCTTTTAAAAAATCCACATATTTCAATACTTTCCAGTAATTCTATAAAGCAAAAAAGCAATTTTTATTTGTAAATTTTAAATAAAAACTGCTTTTTATAAAGAAAATAAGGCTTTAAACCTGTCCCATTTGGTTGTACTTCAACCAAAAAAAGGCGTCCCACTTGGTTGACTTTGCTTTATGAATTCTACAAATAATGGATGTGGTTTATCTGGTCTTGATTTGAATTCTGGATGGAATTGTGCTGCTACAAAGAATGGATGGTTTTGTAATTCTACTATTTCTACTAATATTCCATTTGGTGATGTTCCCACTATTTTTAATCCTTTTTCTTCCATCTTTTCTCTGTATTTATTATTATATTCATATCTATGTCTATGTCTTTCTGTTATTTCATCTGTTCCATATATTTTATTTACATAGCTTCCTTTTTTTATTTTACAAGGATATGCTCCTAGTCTCATTGTTCCACCTTTTTTATTTATTTTCTTTTGTTCTTCCATTATATGTATTACTAAATTTTTGGCATTTTTATCAAATTCTTCTGAATTTACATCTTCTAATTTTAATACATTTCTTGCAAATTCTATAACTGCCATTTGCATTCCAAGGCATATTCCTAAGAATGGGATATTATTTTCTCTTGCATATTTTATTGTTTCTATCATGCCTTCTATTCCTCTATTTCCAAATCCTCCTGGAACTATTATTCCATTATATTTTTTTAATTTTTCTTTTACATTTTCTTTTGTTATTTTTTCACTGTCTACAAATTCGACTTTGGTATTAACAGCATTTTTATATCCTGCATGTCTAATACTTTCTACTACTGATAAATATGCATCTTCTAGTTTAGTATATTTTCCTACTATTACGATATTTACTGTTTTCTCTTTTCTCTCCTTTATTGTTTTTATTAATTCTTCCCAATTGCTATTGTTTGGTTCTATATTTTTCAAATTTATTTTTTTACACACTGCTCTAGCTAATCCTTCATTTTCAAGCATTAGTGGCACTTCATACAATACATCTACTGTTTTGTTTTCTATAACATTTTCTTTTTTTACATTACAGAATAATGCTATTTTTTCTTTCATTTTTTCTGGTATGGTTTCATCTGCTCTACAAACTAATATGTCTGGTATTATTCCTAATGCTTGCAATTCTTTTACTGAATGTTGTGTTGGTTTTGATTTTAGTTCTTTTGAACCTGATATATATGGAAGTAGTGTAACATGTATAAATACTGTATCTTCATCGTTTTGTTCTATTCCTATTTGTCTTATTGCTTCTAACATTGGTCCACTTTCTATATCTCCAACAGTTCCACCAACTTCTGTTATGACTATATCTACATTTTTTTCTTTAAAACCATATATTTTATTTTTTATTGCGTCGGTTATATGTGGAATTACTTGAACAGTTTTACCTAAATAGTCTCCCTTTCTTTCTTTTTCTATTACTTCTAAATATATTTTTCCGCTTGTTACGCTAGAATTTCCTGTTAAATTTACATCTGTAAATCTTTCATAATGTCCTAAATCCAAGTCTGTTTCAGCTCCATCATCTGTTACGAATACTTCTCCATGCTCATATGGACTCATTGTTCCTGGGTCTACATTGATGTAAGGATCTAATTTTTGATTTACTACTTTATATCCTCTATTTTTTAATAGTCTGCCTAATGAAGCAGCTGTAATGCCTTTTCCTAATCCTGATACTACTCCTCCTGTTACAAATATATATTTCATATAACCTCCTAAAAATGAAAAGAGAGCTAAAATTAGCTTTTAAAGCGTTTTTTTTTAGCCCTCTTTTTCAATTGAATATTTTAAATTTGAAGATATTTATTTTATATCATATATTTTTGTTTTTGGCAAGTAGTTTTTTGAAATTTTTTTCAAAAAATTATTTATTACCAGGTTTCCTCTATTGGATCTTCTATTTTCTTTATTTGATTTGCTTTAACATCATTTTCAAGTATAATTACTGGTCTAATAGCGTTACTGGTACTACTAGAACCACCATAAGACGCAAAGCAAGATGAAAAGAAAATAATTCCAACTCCATCATAAAGTGTTTCTACACCCCCTACTCCAAAGAATGCATTAAATTCATCTGTCGTTATTCCTTGAGATGCTAGCATATAACCAGAATAATTCTCTGTATCTTTGAATAACATATCATATATTCGTTGATTGTCTATTTCTACTTCTGTCCCATTTTCTACACTAACTCTGTATGCATATCCAGTTACTTTCCCACTAATTGTACTCTGTTCTTCTCCATTTAAATAACTTTCTGGAGTATACCCGTATATAGAGTAAACATCCCCATATTTAAAATATTCAGCTTGATAATCTAAATCCGCTATTTCATCATCTTCTACACCTAACACTTCATTAATATCTTCTATCTTTACACTTCTGGCTTTTTCAACATAATTTTGAGTTCCATATAACTCATTAGATATTTTATCTGGTACTAAATATCCTGTAACATAAGCTTCTGCTGCTTGCATTGTTAAATATCCATTATTTTCTTCTGATTTTAATGGTGTTCCTGAAATTAATTTTATTCCACCTGTATCATTATCAATGCCTAATACTCTCCAATTTAACTGATTCTTATTTTCACTAATTGTATAATATTGATCTGTATTTTCTCCTGTATCCTCTTTATTGGCAATGGCTGTACCTTTAGTCGGATTTTTAAAATCTAAATAATCTCCTATATGTAAATGATCTTCTCTTTTACAACTTCCATCTGCATTAGTACAATTATCTGCTATTGCTTGATAGTACATAGAAACTAATGTCACATCTTTTTGATTATCTCCATTCATATACTGTTCTATAAAATTTGTTGCTTTATTTAACTCATCTTGTTCATTTATACTTGCTTGTTCATATTTATCTACTGCATGTTGCGCTCTCGTAAATATTCCATTATTACCAATAGTTAGATTAATAGCCACACCCGTTAAAATTAATAATACTATAATTGTGAGAACTAATGCTATTAAAGTTATTCCGCTTGGTCTCTTTTTTTATTATTTTCATTATTTCATTTTTCTTATTCATTCCTATCACTCCTCTTATTTTATGTTTTAATTTAATAATTAATAAACACATTCTTTCTTCTTATATTTTTCAAGTAATTAAAACAGCCGTTTTGTGGAGATATCCTCCAATAAATAATTAAGCAAGCTGTTTTCTGGAGGTGTCCCCAAAAACAGCACAAAAACACTATGCCTCTTAGATTCGTCTAAAAAGCATAGTTTCTCTATGTTTACATAAGTTTATTTTATTAAATCCTACGATATATATATATATATATATACAGCCCCAAGGCTTTCGCGTCTTTTCATTTGTTATTCTCCTATATATTTTTTGTTTTTCTTTATTTTACATATATATTTTTTCTTAGTCAAGTGTTTTTTTATTATTCAACTCGTCTTTTTTATCTTTAATATTATTTGTAACATTTTATAATTTTTCTATATCTGCTTCATTTAATCCTGTTATTTCTTTTAT